>PIYA01000077.1:2536-5509 GCA_003601785.1 Candidatus Bathyarchaeota archaeon | reverse complement strand
CAATCGCTTAGACGAAACGAAAATTATAGGGGGGTCTACAATTTTGGTTTTAAGACAAGCTAAAATTGACCTAGCGTATCTTCTCTAAGACCTTGTCAACATCGTCTAACCCGAGTTTCTTAAGCGTCTCCGACCTTGGCACTCCATTCTCATCCCAACCAACAGCCTCATAATACCTTTTCTTGTCCTTCTCAAACTTTGCTTTGTCCACCGTTTTGCCCTTGTAAGGTCCAGAAGGCAGAGGTTCGTAAAACCTTGATGGATTGTCATCATGGATTTTCGGGTTCCACCTAAGGTCTGGTCCACCTAACAGGAGCATAGCCCTTTGCAGTTGCAGTATTCTCAGAGCCTTTGTGTTAACCCATTCTTCCTCTGTTAAGTTTACACCTGTCACAGCCTTGTAAAACTCAAATTTGATGTCCCTCGGTATCCCGAAGGTGTTAAAATAACAGTACACGGCTGAATCGTTGAAAATCATGACAAGCTCGCTTCTAAAGTCGTCTAGGGGTAAACAAGCCACCGAAGTGTGGTCTCCGCCCTGAACAGAGCAAGCGTAAGAAATGTTTATCGGATAATCCTTCCCGCTTCTAATTCCATGAGCACCGACACCTATGCCTTTACACTGCACCGCATACCGTAACACATCTACCTTCTTCTTTTCTCCAATCTTCAAAGCGGCACGGTAAGTGCCTTCAGCCAACAAGTCACCGATTCCTTCTCGGAACGCGATTTTTTTAGTTAAGGCTGCAAACGCTTCTATATTGCCCCATTCAGGCTCTAATCCATCCAAATCTTCCTTTGTCAGTATTCCTCTCTGAAAGAGCTCAGCCACGAAACCAAGCGTGTTCCCTGTTTGAATACCGCACAAGCCCAAGTCGTCGATAAGAGACGCTAAAAACACGTTCTCTTCCGGAGTGAAAATTCCTAAGTTGGTTCCCAGATACGCTTGCAACTCATAGTCTGGGTTATCGGTTATCGCTCCTTTGAACCTTCCATTTTTAATCACGGCGATTTTAAGACAAGTTGTCGGACAGCCGAAGTCACCCCAATAATGCTTCACCCAAAACCTGTTCTCAAACTTGTCCACAGTGTAGCTTTTTCTGTTATGCCACTCCTCCTGCCAGTTTCTGACGGGTTCAGAGCTTGTTTTTGCACCAACCTCGTAACCGGCGGACGCGGTTCCCCAACGTCTCCACAGTTCATTCTTGTAAATCTTATCACACACAACTTGTGTCAGCTGTTTCACTTTTTCCATGTCAGCCACCTCTGGTAGCGGTCCTGTTCCCTTCACAACAACAGCCTTAAGCTTTTTAGAACCCATAACCGCGCCATAGCCACCGTAACCAGCGGCATGCGTCCATTTAGCCGCAACAACAGCTGTTCGCACCAAGTTTTCTCCAGCGGGTCCTATGTAAAGCATCGCCGGTTCCTTCCATTCCCCGTAACGGGGAAAACGCTTCTTCAAAAGCCCTCTACACTCTCTGGTGAGCAGGGTCATCGTTTGCTTCGCATCTTTACCCCACACGTGAGCTGCGCTTCTGATTTCAACATCAGAATCCTTAACAAACAAGTACACCGGTTTTTCAGCTTTACCAGTCACTATAATACCATCATAACCAGCACACCGCAGTTCAACCCCAAACTCTCCAGCAACGGTGGAGCCGACAACACCGTTGCTCTGCGGAGACTTACCAGAAACACAAGTTCGTGCCCCTGGGAAAAATCCCGTAAGCGGACCCGTTAGAAACAGCAGTATGTTTTCGGAACCTAAAGGGTTAACCGTCTCCCAGTGGTCACCCAGCCTATCCCACAAAATTTTTACGGCTAACCCTCTCCCGCCAACATACTCCTTCAGTATTTCATCACCGAGTTTTACATCCTTCACCTTCCGCGATGAAAGGTTAACCTCAAGGAGTTTTCCAGCGTAACCAAGCATCAAACCAGCTCCTTCCCCTTTTCCCCATAAAATTTGACAACCAAATCCTCTGTTATCTCATCAGGTGTTCGCGCGTAAACCTCATAAGCATAATCTTTTCGCGAAACAATTTTTAAAGCGTTCCACCCGCCTTCCTGACAAGCCTTGACACACTGCGGGTCGCCACCGCATAAATCGCAAATCAAAATGTAATTTTTCGTTGGATGTAAATGTGGAATCTTACCTGGACAAGCCTTAATGCACATTCCACAGCCAGTGCATTTCCCTTCATCCACCAAAACGGCGCCTGTTTCAGAGCTAACCGAAAGCGCGTTCACGGGACAAGCTTCAACACACGGATAATCTTCACACTGCACACAAAAATGGGGGACTTCAACGCCAGGAACAAGCATGAAAACCCTTATTCTTGAGGCTTCAGGCCATACGCGTTTTTCATGGAAAAGGGAGCATGCAATTTCACATTTCCTACAACCGCTGCATTTTGAGGGGTCTCTCGCTATCCATATACGTTTCTTTTTAGCTGTCACTTTGAAGCCTTCTTAGGTTTTAGAAGAGAGTTTCTAAAGTTTATTCCATTTAAATGTGATGTGTAAAATTAAGGTAATCTCTTTTAAGCTGTTTATACAACTCAAGGAAGAGGGATTTAACTTGTCTTGGGAATGGTTGTCAACGCTTGCAACTCAATGGGGTTTCTTCGGAGTTTTCTTCACAAGCTTCCTCGGTGCACTTTCAATAATCGTTCCAATACCCTACACTGTCATAATTTTCACGTTAGGCATGAAAGGATGGAACCCATTGCTACTCGCTGTTTCTGGAGGACTAGGTTCAGCCTTCGGTGAGCTTTCAGGTTACGCTCTTGGTTATTACGGTGGAAAAATAATAAGTGAAGAGCGGCGGAGAAAAATGGAGTTTTTCGTGAAAATGTTCGGTCGATATGGACCAGTGTTGGTTTTCATTTTCGCCTTAACACCACTTCCAGATGACCTACTTTTTATTCCGTTGGGCTTGCTCCGTTACAAACTCCTTAACATGTTTAT
>PIYA01000077.1:0-2466 GCA_003601785.1 Candidatus Bathyarchaeota archaeon | reverse complement strand
CTGCTTCCCTTAATCGGTGAAGAAAACATGATGACCACAACGGTAATCACAGCAATTTTGTTGACGATAATTTTTGTAATCTTGCTTAAGGTTGATTGGGAGAAGCTTTTTGAGAAGTATGTGGCTAACAAAGTTAGTGGCGGATGATTTGAAATTAGAGATGATAGAGAAAAAGAGGGAAAAGGGGGTTATTTTCTTCGTTTTAGTATTGCTATGGTGCTGACCGCAGCTACACCTGCAATGATAGCCGCTGCGATATACGGGAGGTAGGGGTAAAGAGTAGGGCCAGCTGTTATTTCTGAAATGTCCATTATATTCGTGCTCACTGTTACTTGTGGATCATGGTAGATTCTACAGCCTGCTGGATAGCTGAAACCAGCCAGCGTTGCAAAGCCAACGTAAATTCCTCTTGGCAGCTGAACCGAAATCTTCTTGTGCCCTTGTACTTGGGCCGTCATGTTTAATGTCACAGGGTCTTCACCCTCATTTTTTGTCACGTTCACTGTTGTTATCCATGTTAGACTGCCTATCCTCTGCCAGTCATCCAATAGGTGGAGTCTCGCTGGCTTTAATATTGTGTGCAACGTGGGTCTTGAACCCGTGTCATTTGCATTTGCCTCGCTAAGTGTCACATTTCCGTTGGCAGTTTCTGCGACCACATTCCCTGTTCCGCCACTTATCTTTGAAAGCAGTTCCTCTTTTATCCATTCGGCTACGTCTGTTGGTACAAAGTTTCCAACCACAGCGTGCCACTCAAGTAGGAGCCGCGGGTTTGGATTCTTTGCATCGAAGTCCCATCCTAAGATTTCATGGTCGTACTTAACTCCATAGTCAACTCGGGTTCCGTTGAACTCCTTAGTTTCAATTTTATTTGAGTCAATTACCTGGTAGCCGTTCGCCGCGTCAACTGTTATGTTAAACAGCGGTACTGCTGCGGTGATGTTGACCAGCTGTGCCTCCAGATGGAATGTGAATGTCAACCTATTCAGAATTCCATCGCCTGTGGTGTTTGTTAATCCGATGTCTACATATGATAGGTTTTCAGCTGTGAGAGAGAAAGTCCACGATCCGTGTTTTCCTTCAGGGTCTAATGTTTCATTCACTGGGCTTCTAGTCCATGCTGTGTGCAGGGATACCTTCTTATAGACTGGTTCATGCCACAAATAGTCACTATAATGCAATCCAGTGTAGTCGCGGCTGTAGTCGCAGATCTCATCGTTGTCGGCGTCATAGTATTCAAAGATGTCCTCGAGTTTTTGAATCCATATGGTCTTGACCCTTATAGGGTAGCGGTTAGCTACCAACCCGCCGTTTTTGTCATAAACCTTCCCTGCTCCTAGATATCTTGTTATTTCGCTGTAAATTACAATGGAGTTCGGTTCAGACTGATTTTCTGTTCCCCAAATCACCGCAAACATAGCGTCTTCAATGTATGCAGTTTTGCCAGGAGCTCTCCGCATGAAACGTATCCCAACATAGTCCCCGCCTCCAAAAAGCTCGGTGGATCCAGCGATTTTTTCAATGTAGCCTTTTCCTCCAGCAACGTCAACATAGACCACTGCTTCAGCTGTGGCAACCAATGGAACAGCGAACAGCAAGACGATGCAGATTGTAGGCAATAGGAATTTTTTCATTTCTTTCCAGCTCCTTTATGTTCACTGAACAACCCTTGGTTTCCTTTTAATAATAGGTTACGCACTTTTGATATGCACCAAAAATGAATAGTCTGAAAGTTGTTTCTGTGTAGAACGTTTCGATTGCTGAGGGTTATTCCCCGAGTTTTTCGCTCATCAACTCTTCTTCAAGATGGAGAAGGAGACCCATGCGGCGTTCCCACTTGTTAAAAAATCGATATTGACCAATCAGGGCATAAATACTATAGATTAGAAATATCGCAACGAATACTAAAAACATAGTATCCATAACATCCAGTCGTTTTAGTGCAAGGAGCAAGAAGCGCAAAACAAAAAACACAAGCAGAACACCTGAAGCGATCATACTCACTAAAGAGCCTGTTCTAAACTTGCTCCATTCTCTGTCCAATTCAGAGAGGAAATCATGCAGAGTTCTTACGGGGTATGTTTTTTCATGTTTTTCTTCACTCATAGTTTTTCCTCTAAATAGTTTCTATTGTTCAGTTCATATTGATATAGGTGATGCATCAAAAATGAACTATAAGATTGACGGTAAAGATTTACGCAACTCAATGTATATCCTCCTCCCTTTTTCCGTTAATGAGCAGTATCCGTCCTCGCTTTCTTTCACCAATCCCCTTTCTTTAAGATAGGCTAAATGCTTCAGAAAATTATCGTAAGAGAGACTCGTCGCCTTTCTCCAAACATAGGTGCGGAGTCGAGGCTTGCTGTCAAAAAACAAGAACTCCAGAATCTCAAATCTTATCTGAACAGCACCCTTCCGCATTCGCCCCATTACAAATGCACCATTAAATCAGTAACATATCTATTC
>PIYA01000012.1 GCA_003601785.1 Candidatus Bathyarchaeota archaeon | reverse complement strand
GAGCAGGCCTGGAGACTGTGCTACCATCTAACGGCCTAACAGCCTGTGGCCTCTCGGGGCCGCGTGGGTTCGAATCCCACCCCCGGCGCCAATTTTTGCATGAGTTTGTCTGTAGCGCCCGGGATAAGTTCAAATACTGGTTTAAATTTCCCGTTTTTAAGATTTCCCATGATCACAGAGAGCTTTTTCGTTAGCTTATGGGAACGGACTTACCCGTTTTTCAGTTTTAACATTTTGCCAATTTTAATTGTCTAAGGGTCTATCGCGTAATGGGTTATCTGCAAGTCTAAGATGGGTTCAACGGTAAATCTTTTTCCTAGCGTCTAATTTTACAATAACTATTATTTTTTCTTGCCCATAGACTTTAAATAATGCTCTATAATTTCCTATGCGTAGCCTAAAGGTATTTTCTTCACCGGCAATCTTAACAATATCAAGCCTAGCTGCCGGAAACTCTTCAAGCTGTTTAAGCTTGTCCACTATTCGTTTCCTTTCTTCAGATTTGAGTTCCCTTAAAAATTTATCCGCCCTTTTCCCTTTTATGAACGAGAACCCTAAACTTCATCTAGAGATTTCAACTCGTTAAAACGCTTGTTCCTAACGATTTCATCAGTCTCTTTCAACAAAATATACTCTTCCTTGGTCAAGAAAACGTCTTCGAGAAAATCTCTTAACTCGTCAAGCTTCTTTCCGATCTCCTTAACTTTCTGCAAAACAGTTTCTTCCAAAAACTCACCTAAAATAACATGGAGGCAAACACCTTAATAACACTTACTTTTGACCTCTTATAGTAACCCGGGAGAGATTCGAACTTTTTTGGAAAGGATGCTTTGATATTTTGGGAGATGAAGTGAATGAACATAGTGGAGAGAAGGTAAATATGCTTCTTGCAACATTTACTAGAAATTATACAATAAAAAGGGTAATAAAATAATTGATCATGCATAGGTCTTCTAATTTGAAAAAACTAGTCAGCGTTACAAAAGTTGCTTATAAAATAATTCAAATAAAGTATTTAAAGAAAAAACTACCCATATTTGGTTCTGCTGACATTACAAATTTTTGTAATCTGAAATGTAAACATTGTTATTGGTGGCTGAATAGAAGACCGCATAAAGAATTGAGTGCCGATGAATGGAGAAATGTCGTAAGGGAAAAATTCATAAAAAACGATGTAATGTCCATTAGTCTAACAGGCGGCGAACCACTTCTTAGACCAGACGTTATTGAGGCCATTCTCAGCGAGATGAAATGGCGCTACGTTACTATAGTGACAAATGGAACATTGCCCTTAATCGATTTTGGTACAGGATATTTCATTTCAATAGATGGAATAGAAAGTATTCACAACGCAATTAGAGGCATAGGGACATACCGTAAGGTGAAGCAAAATGTTCTTAATCATCCTGAAGTTGATGTTGTCATTAACATGACAATAAACAGTTTAAACTACAAATGCGTCGAAGATGTTGCCAATGAATGGTACAGTTTCGCCAGAGCCCTCACATTTCAATTTCATACACCTTTTTCTTATGATGACAAATTATGGTTGCCCTATGGAAAACTAAGAAACAACACCATAGATAAGTTGTTAAAAATAAAAGAAAAATATCCAGATTTTATTGCTAACACATCAAAACAACTAAACCTGTTTAGAGATGGAAAATGGACTGCAAATTGTCCCAAATGGTTTTTTGTAAACTTGGATAGCAATGGCAAAACAAAACAACCATGCGTCATATCCAGCACAGACGAGAATGGAATCAAACCTATATGTGAAAGATGCGGGATAGCTTGTTATGCTGGAGCGTATTCAGGATTATTCTTATCCGATACTGAATGGCTTAGAATGTTTAAGGTTGCAAAAAGAGTCGCACCATTTAAGAATAAAGCTGGGTGGTTCCAAGGAATTGAAGGACAGAAAAACAAATGAATTAAAACTTATTTCATACACGCATGTTATTGATGCGTCATAATATCTTTAGCGCATAAACGCGTAAACAGATATCTTTATAAGTTAGTAATCGCATAATATATTATGCGGATAAGTAAATTAAGGCGAAGAAAGATGATAACAAAAATGAAGGGAATACTTGGTATATGGCGATTTGCTTATTGGAAGAACATCTAGCACGTGCGAATCGTGTCAGAAAATTAATAGTTTGGTGATTGAAATGGGTCGGATCTGCGTGGATATTCCAGATGAACTGGAAAAGAAGCTCAGGTTCAAGGTCATCGAAAGATTCGGCGGGAAAAAGGGTGACCTATCTAGAGCTGTCGAAGAGGCTGTAAAAAAATGGGTCGCCAAATAAACATGTGAAGAGTGAAGATGGTTGGTGGGTTCTAAGAGGCGTCGTAAGGCTAAGGTTGCGAAGCAGCAAAAAAGGAAGTTTAGAAGAAAGAAAAGAAGACACTAGAAACTTTTACGCGGGAACCCCTCTCGACGGATTGGAATCTAACTTCAGAACCTACCTCGGCGCTTTATGAAAGAAGATTTACCGAGAATTTAAACCGAGATGTAAACCTATTCTGCGATTTTTTACAATTTTATCATGTAATAGTAATGGGGCGTTTCAACTCGAGCGGTGTATATTTTAAAGAGGCTACGTTGGGAGACGTGGCTTGGCACGGTCGAAAAATAAATACATAATTGGCATTACATTGTATGTTTGAATTTATGTAGAAGTGTGGTTCGACATGATTAGCAAGAAAATCTTAAGGCAGATTTCTTTGAAGGAAAAGATTGCAATAGTTACGGGTGCAGTCTCTGGGATAGGTTTTGGTATAGCTAAGCGTTTAGCCGAAGCAGGGGCAAATGTCGCTTTACTGGATATAAATGATGAGAAGGGAAGAGAGGCTGAGGAGGAAATCAGGAGGATAGGTGTTAAAGCTAAATTTTATAGATGTGATGTTACTTCGAGTTTCCAATGTAAAGAGACTGTTGAAAAAGTTTTCAGGGACTTTGGGAAGATAGATATTCTTGTAAATAATGCGGGAGTGATTGTACGCAAAGATGTCGTTGAAACAAGTGAGAAAGAATGGGACTTCGTTCTCGGAGTGAATCTAAAAGGTGTATATTTGGTTTCACGTTACGTTATTCCTTATATGGCTAAAACGGGTGGCGGAAGCATAATAAATATAGGGTCAGGTTGGGGTTTGAAGGGTGGTCCTAAGGCTGCAGCTTACTGCGCTTCTAAGGGTGGAGTTGTAAATCTTACTCGCGCAATGGCTATTGACCACGGTAGACAAGGCATAAGAGTAAACTGTGTATGTCCTGGAGACATCGATACACCTCTTCTTCGTAGCGAGGCTGCTCAACTAGGAGTGAACCTAGATGAATTTTTGAAGGAAGCCGCTGATAGACCTATTAACCGTGTTGGTAGGCCTGAAGATGTTGCAAACGCTGTTCTCTACCTTGCAAGCGATCTTTCAAGCTGGGTTACAGGTGCCATTATAGTTGTTGATGGAGGCGGATTAGCTTAATTTAAATTTGGGGAGAGTTGAAAATGGTGATAAAAAAGGATGGAAAAGTTATAGTTCATCCATATATTCCAAACTCTGTACCAGAAGTTCAAGAAGAAATGTTGAAGAAAATCGGTTTAAAAAGTATAGAGGAACTCTACTCAAGTATTCCTGAAGAATTAAAGTTTAAGGGAAAAATGAAACTACCTGAACCGTTGCTATCTGAATACGCTTTGAAACGGCATGTACAGCAGATTCTCTCCAAAAACAAAACGTGTGAGGAAAACCTTTGCTTTTTAGGTGGGGGTTGTTGGCCACATTACGTTCCCGCTATTTGCGATGAAATTATTCAAAGATCAGAGTTTTTAACTGCGTACGCAGGTGAACCATGGGAAGACCATGGAAGATGGCAAGCTCTTTTCGAATATCAAAGCCTAATCGCTGAACTTGTGGACATGGACGTAGTTAATGTACCAACTTACAGTTGGGGACAGGCAGCAGCTACTTCTCTGAGAATGTCTTGTAGAATAACGAAACGAGACGAAGTGCTTATCGCAGATACCATATCTCCCGAAAGACTTGCAATTATAAAGAACTATTGTAAACCTGTTGTGAAAGTTAAACTGGTTAAACATGATTCTGAAACGGGCATGATGGATCTAGAAGATTTGAAATCTAAAATTTCAACAGACATCGCTGCTGTTTACTTTGAAAATCCTTCTTATCTGGGCTTCATAGAAACTCATGGCAAAGAAATATCTGATATTGCCCACGAAAAAAATGCTTTAAGTGTTGTCGGCGTGGATCCAATTTCACTAGGTGTACTTGTTCCTCCGAGTCACTACGGTGCAGAAATCGTTTGCGGTGACCTTCAACCTTTAGGAATACATATGAATTTCGGAGGCGGATTAGCTGGTTTTATAGCTACACGTGACGAGGAAAAGTTTGTGATGGAATATCCCTCGCGTTTATTCGGAATCACCAAAACTATCGTTGAGGATGAATATGGTTTCGGTGATGTTGCCTTTGAAAGAACTTCTTTTGCAAAGAGGGAAAAGGCAAAGGAATTTGTGGGAACTGCTGCAGCGTTATGGGGCATAGCTGCTGGAGTTTACTTGGCGCTTATGGGACCTAAAGGCATGTGGGAGATTGGAAAGACAATAATGCAGCGATCTCAGTATGCTATGAAAAAAATGTCAGAGATTAGTGGAGTAGAGGCTCCAAGGTTTAGGGCTCCGCATTTTAAAGAATTTGTAGTTGACTTCAATGAAACAGGCATGTCAGTTAAGGAAATTAATAAACGCTTACTTCAATATGGAATATTTGGTGGTATCGACTTATCGAAAAGCTTCTTTGAACTAGGTAATAGTGCTCTCTACTGTGTAACAGAGATTCACACTAAAGAGGACATAGATAAACTGGTTCGGGCGTTAAGAGAAATTATAGAAGGGAAGAGGTGATAGAATAGTGAAAAGAGGAAAAAGTAAGATTAGAGATTTTCATGAAGCTAAATGGGATGAAGCAATAATTTTTGAGCTAAGTAGGAAAGGTGAAAGAGGAATCCTACTTCCAGAGGTTGAAAAGGAAATAGAGGAAACGGTTGGCGACGGTATTTCTGTTTTACCCGAACACATGATTAGGAAAAAGCCTCCGGCACTTCCAGAGATCGGGCAGGTAAGGGTTTTAAGACATTTTCTTCGCCTGTCTCAGGAAACGTTAGGAGCCACTATTAACATTGATATTGGGCAGGGTACGTGTACAATGAAATATAACCCTGTTATTAACGAAGTTCTTGCAAGGTCGCCTAAGGTCACTGAACTTCATCCACTTCAAGATGAGGACATGGTTCAAGGCGCACTTGAGGTAATGTACAAGTTAGAGTTATTTTTAAAAGAACTTTCCGGCTTCAGCAAATTTACATTTCAACCCGGTGGCGGTTCACATGCAATATTTACAATAATGTCGATAATACATACTTATCATGAATTTAATGGTGAAGGAGAAAAAAGGAATGAAATTATAACAACTTTGCTTTCACATCCGTCAAACGCTGCAGCTCCAGCTGTAAAAGGTTTTAAAGTAATAAATTTGTATCCTAATGAATATGGTCAACCTGATATTGAAGCCTTAGAGGAAGCTGTTTCGGAGCATACAGCTGGTTTTATAGTTACAAATCCAGAAGACACAGGGATATTTAACCCGAAAATTAAAGAGTTTACAAAAATTGTGCATGACGCAGGAGGAATATGTGCTTACGATCAAGCAAACGCAAATGGAGTGATAGGTGTCATTAGAGCAATAGACTGCGGCTTCGATTTAGGTTTTTTTAATTTACATAAAACATTTTCATCTCCACATGGATGTGGAGGACCAGCGGTTGGAGCGGTAGGTGTAACAGAGAAACTTATAGATTTTTTACCAGTACCCCTCGTAGAATACGACGGCAAAAAATATTATTTAAACTACGATGTACCACACTCTATTGGAAAAATAAGAGAATTTTATGGTGTCTTTCCAGTTATTTTAAGAGCTTACGCTTGGATAAGAAGTTTAGGAACCGAAGGAATCCGAGAAGTCTCAAGAGTAGCTGTTTTAAACAATAACTACGTAATGAAAAAGATTTTAAGTGAAATGAGAGGAGCAAGCATCTCCTTCCAGAAAACAAAACAACGTATAGAGCAGATCAGATACAGCTTCGAGCAGCTAAGAAAAGATACAGGAGTTACCTCGGAAGATATTATAAGAAGAATGGCGGACTTCGGCTTTCACCTTTGGACAAGTCACCATCCATGGATTATCCCCGAACCATTTACAATAGAACCAACAGAATCTTATTCGAAAGACGACTTAGACGAATATTTAAACACTTTAAAAAAGGTAATAGAAGAAGCATACAAAAACCCGGAAAAAGTTAAAAATGCACCATACAACTGTCCTATACATAAAATCGACCACAAACCGCTTGAAGACCCCGACAAATGGGCAATTACATGGCGAGTATATCAAAAGAAACGTGAAAAATGGAAATAATTCGCATAACATTTTGAGTTTCTGAGGATTTTAATTGAAAAAGAAATTAGGGTTAATCGTTAATCCAATTGCTGGGATGGGTGGAAGAGTCGGTCTAAAAGGCACCGACGGTCTAGAAACCCTTAAAAAAGCATTAAAACTCGGCTCTAAACCTTGGGCTGAAGACAGAGCAAAAGAAACGCTCAAACAACTATTACATCTTAAAGACGAAATCGAACTAATAACATATCCTAAACAAATGGGTGAAAACGCCGCTATTAGCTGCTCTTTTCATCCAACTGTGATCGGAGAACTTACCGGGGAAATGACCACTGCAGAAGACACTAAAAGAGCCGCTAGAGAAATGAGAGACTTAGGTGTTAATTTACTTCTCTTCGCTGGCGGAGATGGAACAGCGAGAGATATATATGATGCTATAGACCTCGGCATAGTTGTCCTAGGGATTCCTGCTGGAGTAAAGGTTTATTCAGCAGTTTTCGCAGTTAACCCTATTCGTGCGGGAGAACTCGCCGCGCTATATCTCGAAGGTAAGATAAGAGACGTTGTTAAAGCAGAGGTATTGGATATTAATGAAGAAGAGTTTAGAGAAGGACGGCTTTCAATTAGATTATATGGATACCTGAAAATCCCGGTTAAAAGAAGCTACGTTCCGGGAGCAAAATCACCTACACCTGTTAGCGAAAAGTATAACCAAGAGGAGATTGCGGCGGATATAATAGATGAAATGTCTGACGACTACTATTATATTGTGGGACCAGGAACTACGACGAAAACAATAATGAAAATGTTAAATCTAGATTACTCTCTTCTAGGGGTAGATATAATTTATCGGAAAAAACTGATTGGTAAAGATTTAAACGAAAAACAAATACTTGAAATAATAAAAGGTAAAAAAGCTAAAATAATTGTTACACCTATCGGCGGTCAAGGATACGTTTTCGGAAGAGGAAACCAGCAAATAAGCCCTAATGTAATTAAAGAAGTTAGAAAAGACAACATTATCATAGTAGCGACAAGAAGAAAGCTACATTCACTACATGGACGCCCACTGCTAATAGATAATGGAGATAAAGAACTTGATAAGCAGTTAAAAGGCTACTACAAAATTGTAACGGGCTACCGTGAAAGAACGATATACAAAGTATCCAACTAAAACAGTTTCAAAATGTTAAATATCACTTAAATTTGCGAATTTTAATCTACATTTTAAGACTAATAGGGTAAATGTAGGTATTGCCTAGCAAGATAAGCTTAACAAAGAAAAATGGTGGAGTTTTTAGATTTCTATGCTCGGCTTTGCCTCTGAACCGAATTTTCTGACAACCCATTCTTTTACCTTTTGCATGTCGTTCTTCAATCTTTCAATCTGTTCCTGTGTCATCATACGCTTTGACGGATCCGGTGTTTCTGCAGGTGTGCAGTATATGTCCATGATGTCGCCTTTCGGATGTTCCACGAAGTTGATGTTCACCTTGAGTCCAGGATAGACGTCCCACGGGTTTATCTTCATAAGTCTCGTCGGCACGGTTGTGCAGCATCCCTCAACTCTCACGTAGGCTATTATGAACGGAAGCGTTTTCAGAAACGGAGTTGCAGAGAAGGCCATAACCGAAAACGTGTGCACCTCTCCGCGTAACGGCAGCTCAACCCATTCGGTTTCTTGCAGACGACATTCAGGATTCCAACAGTGGGCTCTCGGTGGGCAGTATATGGCTCCACATTTGGGACATTTAGCCCCGTAGAGTTTCTTTTCAATCAAACCCTTGAAGAACCTCGATGTCATCCCGTAACTGTGATGATACACGGATGCGTGAGGTCTCTGAATGACCAAATAGTTCGCCGTTGAAAGCTGGTCAAGCCTGTAGCCTTTCGGGCCTTCAACCCATCTCCATCCAACCGGTGACCAGTTGCCCTGTCTCGCCCATTCATCCCATTGTTTGTTGTATTCCCATGCCTCAACAATTTTTTTAGGTCTGTACGTCATTTTCATCAACCTCTCTCAAATATTATAACACCTGATTGGCAGCCTGTCCCTCCATGTCCCTGAAGAAGCGCCCTTTGCGCTCCGCTTAACGCCCTAGCCGTTGTCTTCCACTTGTTAGCCGTTTGCTCTGTTAGCTGCCAATAGATCTGCGTTGCCTGCGCGATGGATGTGGCTCCAACGGGGTGTCCCGCGGCGGTGTGGGCTCCGCTTATTTGACATGGAAGTTCGCCACCCCATTCTGTTACTCCTTCTCTGACAAGGGTTTTTCCTTCTCCCCTCTTGCAGAACCTTAAGTCTTCATACTCTGTGAGTTCTACTCCGTCGTAAGGGTTGAACAGTTCAGCGAAGTCTAACTGTTTAACAGGGTTATCTATTCCAGCCATCTTGTACGCCATGTCACCTGATGTCCGTATAGAACCGAAGTTCGCCATCTCCGGGTACGGTGCAGCGGTTTTCGTTGAAACACCGGGATAAACGGTTTCGTCCTCCGGGTAAAGTCCCTTGTACATGGGGTTGTCCACACGGTCTCCAGGCCGCATGGTGTCCGTGCCTAGGCCGATGCCAGTTATCCAGACGGGAGAGTCTGTGAATTTTTTGGCTGTTTCTTCGCTTGCCAAGAGCATGCAGGCGGCACCATCGCTTATCATTGCGCAGTTGTATGCTCTGTAGGGCCAAGAGATTAGTCTTGACTTGAAAACGTCGTCGACTGTTATGAAGGCTGTTCCGTGTTGACTTCGCCATTGAGCGTAGGGGTTGAAGGTTGCGTTGTTATGGTTTTTCACCGCGATTTTAGCCAGGTCCTCTTCTGTTTCTCCGTACAAGTGCATGTGTCTGGTTTCCAGCACGGCGTAGTATCCCGTGTAGTAGCCTCCAACGGGAAAGTCCCAGTCGGTGTCTGAAGCGGCGGCGATGAACTCGTTAACCTTAGGCGTATCCAGTTCACTCATTTTTTCCCAGCCGACAACAAGCACGTTTTTGAATATTCCCGATTTTATGTACATGTAGGCGTTGATTAAAGCATCCACAGGTGTGGCTCCTCCCGATTCAACACGGTAGGCTGGTTTTGGCAGTAGTCCCAAGTAATCGTGAATTATCCAGTGGAAACACAGTTGTCCGGCTAGGTGGTCACTGAAGTATGAGTATATCACTGCATCTATGTCCTTTGGATAGTCAATGTTCGGGTTGTCAGCCAGCATTTCCTTTACAGCTTCAGCGCATAACTCCTCGTGAAGTTCATATCGAGGATTGTCGAACCTTGAGATTCCGCCTCCAACTACAGCAACACGGTTACTCAATTTTTTCACCTTTTATTGAAGGAATTTAATGTTTAAAGGGTAAATGGTATAAAACTTTCGTGGAATTCCGCGGTTTTTATTGAAGAAACTTAAATATCCGTTGAGGAATAGTTGATTTCTCTAAACTAAGAGTTGAGGAGATGCTTGATTGAAGGGTAAACCACTTGTCTCTATAATCTCCGCTGGACTGTCGAAATTCGGAAAACTTGAAGGCTTATACGGAAGAGAAATCTTCGCAGAAGCAGCGAAAGAAGCATTCGACCGCTGTCCAAATCTAGATCCTAAAAAGGATATTCAAGCTCTTTTTGTAGGTCACATGGGAGAATCTTACGAGCATCAAGGACACACTGGTGCAACGTTGGCTGATTGGGCTGGCTTGTTGCATATTCCCGCTACAAGAACGGAGACTGCTTGCGCGTCTTCGGGTGCAGCCCTCAGAGCGGGAATCTTCGCCGTGCTTTCAGGCTTATACGACGTGGTTATGGTTGGCGGTGTTGAAAAAATGACCAACAGAACAACTCCTGAAGTTACAGAGTTTCTGGCTATGGCTTCAGACTTTCCCTTCGAACAATGGCACGGCATAACCTTTCCAGGCTTATACGCTTTGATGGCTACAGCTCATATGCATGAGTATGGGACAACCGAAGAACAGCTGGCTATGGTTGCCGTTAAAAATCACCATAACGGATACTTGAACCCGAAGGCTCACATGCAGAAAGAGATAACCCTTGAAAAAGCATTGTCTTCAAGGATGATAGCTTGGCCGCTGAAACTTTACGACTGTTCGTTGATAACGGACGGTGCGAGCTGTCTGATCATAACAAAACCTGAGTTGGCTAAGAAATACACGGACACACCTGTTCATATAATCGGCAGTGGACAGGCAAGTGACAGCATAGGCATATACGAACGTGAAAGCTTCACATCCCTTATTGCGGCGAAAATTGCGGCTAAACAAGCCTACGAAATGGCTGGGGTGACACCTAAAGACATAGACGTCGCAGAAGTCCACGACTGCTTCACCATAGCCGAGATAATAGCCTATGAAGATCTGGGCTTCTGCAAAACCGGAGAAGGTGGCCGTCTGATTGAAAGCGGAGAGACGACGCTGGAGGGAAACCTTCCGGTGAACACAAGCGGAGGATTAAAAGCAAAGGGGCATCCTGTAGGCGCCACGGGAACGGCTCAAGCCTACGAGATATATCTGCAACTGACGGGACAAGCTGACAAGAGACAAGTGAAAGACGCACGGATAGGTTTAACCCACAACGTTGGAGGTTCAGGGGCGACAGCCGCCGTTCACATATTTAGGAGGGAATAAAATGAGTGAGGAGGCTCCTTTCACCATAGAACAGTTCTACAAGTATGTTGAACAAGGAAAACTCATGGGTGGAAGATGCAAGAAATGTGGAACGATTTACCTTCCACCCAGGCCTTTATGCACCAAATGTTTCTCGAAGGATTTTGAATGGGTTGAAATTTCGCCGAAAGGAAAACTCTTAACATACACCATAATTCATGTCGCTCCCGTTCAGTTCCAATCCATGGCACCTTACGCCGTCGGCATAGTTCAACTTGAAAACGGCTTAAAAATACCCGGCATGATCAGAGATGTGGAACATGAAAAGATAGAGATAGGAATGGAGCTTCAAGTAGGCTTTGAAAAACCATCTGCAACGGCTTCCCAGTGGCCCCAATGGCCAAGATACTACTTCAAACCAGTTTAAACATTTTCTCTCATTTTTTCTGAAGTTTGTTTATATCTTCTATCAACATTGGTAAATCCGTTATTGATGTGATGATGTAGTTTGCTCCGGAGTTAATCAGTTCTTTTAGGGATGAGATGCCCGTCGGCAAACCAACAGCAATCACTTTCAGCTCTCTTGAGCATTTCATGTCGCTGCTTCCGTCTCCTACAACTATTGCCTCTTCGGGGTTGACCCCTAGAGCGTCTAACGTGACTTTCAGGTGTTCCTCGTTTGGTTTAACGTATCTCACACGGTTTCTCGGGATTAAAACGTCGAAAAACTTCGCTATCTTAAATCTTTGTAGAATGTATTTCGCCGATTTCTCGCTGTTAATCGTGAACAAGGCTAATTTCAACTTCATTTTTCTTAGAGCTTTCAACGTTTCCCTCACGCCTGGAAGCAAGCTTGTGTTTTTCGCGGCTTCCAACTCGTGTTCTTCAGCTATCCTTAGGGCTTTTTCTCGAATCCTTTTTACTTCCGCGGATTTTCCGTTGTTCTTCAGAAATATTTCGGTTTTCTTTAACATTTCAAATATGCTTTCCCTCGTTGAGAGAATCGATGATGGCAATCCTTCCTTGGTGAGGAAACTTTTGACATCTGTTCTTACGGTCTTATAATCCAAGTTGAAATCTGCAAGGGTTCCGTCAAGGTCGAAGATGACAGCCTTGATCATCACCTTTTCACTTCGGTTTGTTAAAGCCTTTAATCACTCTCTCTGAAGGAAATATACTTTGCGGTAAATTGAATAGGTGAACCCGCACAGAGTATATTATGGTGTGGTATGAGCCTCGAAGATTACGTGAAAGATAAGTTATGGTCTGTGCTCGTTGAAACAGTCCACGCTCTGCCGATGTATCCTCATCACAAAGGATACGTGCGTGAAGTAGTTCTCCATGAAAAACCGGATATAAAACCCAATGAGTTGGCTGCAAGGTTGGGTATGCCCTTAGGTGAAGCCCTAGTGATACTGTACGAGTTGAAAAATCAAATCACATGAACGGCTGAAGCCTTGAACAACAAGAAGACTTCTGAGCCTTTCGTAAGCATCATCTCTAGAAAAGACCTTCTAGTGATTAACGCTGTGAAAACCGTGTTGTCCACGTTAACGGTTAGGCTTACAAGGGAACCCATATCCACAAACTCTGTGATTTTCCCCCTTAACATGTTCCGCATGCTTGACTTGAACAGGCTTTTGGAGATGATTATGTCGTCTGGTCTGACGCCTACTGTGCATTTTCCAGTTTTTTCGGTTACAGCCTCAATGATTATTCCACCTATATCGATTCTAGCTATTCCATTTCGGTTTTCCACAATTTTACCCTCAAACAAGTTTTCAAATCCAACAAATCTCGCTATAAAATCATCTTTAGGCTTGTGAAAAACCTCTTCCGGCGTTCCCACCTGAACTA
>PIYA01000011.1 GCA_003601785.1 Candidatus Bathyarchaeota archaeon | reverse complement strand
TCAGCCACAAAATTGTTGGAAGAATTTCCTTCACGTTTCTCTTTTTAAAAAGGTGAATTTGAATAGGCAGTTCTAATGCTTCAGCAGCTTTTTTTATATGTTCGATTTCTGGTTGGTTCTCTAGGCTCACAGATATTAAGTGGACGTCAACTCCAAAATGCTTAGCTAAAAATGCTATTAGACTGCTATCTAAACCTCCTGAAAACGCCACAGCAACATCCTTTAACCCTGAAATTCTTCTTTTAACCGACAGTAACAAGAGTCTCTGAAGTTCCTCGGTTGCTTTTTGCATGTTTAAGATGGTTCTCTGCGGGTAATCTAGTCTTCCAACGTTTTCAAATTTAAAACCGTGTTTCGTAACAAAGGCTATGTGTCCCGGTGGAAAAGAGCGTGTCTCTCTTATCCCTATTTTCCATAATGCCTTGCGCTCGGAAGCCAAAGCTGCCAGTTCTGCGTTTTCGCCGTAATAAAGCGGATAGACGCCTAAAGAGTCTCTGCCAGCGATAAGCGTGCTTGGTTCTGCTATCACAAAAGCAAAGTTTCCATCAAAATTTTTGATTAAAACCTTGACTTCCTTCCTCGTGTTTTGTTTCATCTTTTCAGCGGCGAATTCTATATCGGAAAACCGTGGGTTATCTGAGTAAATTCTTCCTTCAAAAATGAGAGTTGAATTTTTCAATTCTATTGGTTGAGGCTTGTCTGAATCAAGAATCTTTGAGAAGATATGTCCAATGATCACAGGTGAATTCAGTTTTTGATTTTCTAGCAGTTCGGCTGATTTCTCTATTTTTACCAGTTTGGGCGATGCTATTCCATACGTTTCAATGTTTTTACGTTTGAGGGTTTTAAGCATGGTAACCGCTGTTTCTGTTGCGTCTTTGTCCTTTTTGTTTATGACAGCTATTAGCGCTCCCATATCTGGAACCTTTTCAGTTTAACCGTTAGGGCACTTTGGTAAAACATTAATTCTTAAATCTCTTATCTAGTTTTGCAGGGATTAAATTGCCTATTCTGCCTATCGACACGGGACGTTACGGGACACCTGAAATGAGGAAAATCTTCGATGAAGAGATGAGAATTCAAAGGATGCTAGATGTTGAAGCTGCCTTGGTGTGGGCTCACGCCGAGGTCGGTGAGATACCGAAAGGGGACGCTGAAAAAATAATGGAGATGGCGTCGACAAAGTATGTTAAACTGGCTCGTGTTAAAGAGATTGAACGTGAAATAAAACATGATGTTGCTGCCTTGGTTAGGGCTCTGGCTGAGGTTTGCGGATCAAGCGGTGCTTACGTTCATTTAGGAGCGACAAGTTCGGATATTTTAGACACGGCAACGGCTCTTCAATTGAGAGACGCGTTAGAGTTGATTGAAAAAAGGCTAAGTGATTTTGAGAAGGTTCTTATGAAAAAGGCTTTACGATACAAAGACACGTTGATTATTGGGAGGACTCATGGGCAACACGCACTGCCAACAACTTTGGGCTTCAAGTTTACGGTTTGGTTACGTGAAATTTCACGGCATATTCAGAGACTTAGGCAATGTAGGGAACGTGTAACCGTTGGGAAGATGAGCGGTGCGGTGGGCACCCAAGCTGGCTTAGGTGTTCACGCTCTGGAAATTCAGAGGCTTGTTATGGAAAAGCTGGGGATCAAACCCGCTGAAATCTCCACACAGATTGTTCAGAGGGACCGCTACGCCGAAATTGTATGTTTGTTAGCTATGATTGCCTCTACCCTTGACAGTTTCGCAACGGAGATTCGACAGTTGCAGAGACCGGAAATTGGAGAGCTTTCTGAACCTTTTGAAGTAAAGAAGCAAGTGGGCAGTTCTACGATGCCTCACAAGCGGAATCCAATAACTTGTGAAAGAGTGTGTGGCTTGGCGAAGATTGTTAGAAGTTTGGTTTTTCCAGCGTTAGAAAACATTAAGACTTGGCATGAAAGAGACTTAACTCAGTCTTCTGCGGAAAGATTCATAATTCCCGAAGCATGCATTCTCGTCGACTATATGCTTTTCTTGATGAGCAGCATCGTAGCCAACTTAAGGGTTGATGAACAACGTATGCGGGAAAACATAGAACTGACTCAAGGAAGAGTGATGTCTGAGGCTGTTATGATTGCTTTGACAAAGAAAGGTGTGAGTCGTCAAGAAGCCCATGAGCTTCTAAGGAAACTGGCAATGAAAAGTGAGATGGAAAACAAGCATTTCAAGAAAATTCTTCTGGAAGACAAGTTTATACGTGAAAAATTAAGCGAAAAAGAAATCGACGAGCTGCTAAACCCGCGAAACTATTTAGGCACGGCTTTAAAACAAATTGAACTTTTAATCGAAAAAACTAAGAAAGAGCGCAAGATGCGAGGTCTTCCTGATTAAGTTAGTATTCAGTTAAGGCTTTTTGTTCCCAAGCTTCTTTCCCCAGTTTTTTCCACTCGGCTTTTTTAACGAAGCCGCCGACTTGTTCCTTGATTTTCTTCGCCAATCTTGGTCCTATAAGCGGAAGACTGACTAAGTCTTCTATTGGAGCGTGTTTTATATCCTCTATTGTTTTGAATCCAGCGTTGTAAAGTATTCGTCCTCGTATTCTGCCGATGCCTTCGAGCTTAACTATGGGTAACAGTTCCTTTTTCACTCCTTTGCTTATTCTTTCCATAAGCTCAAGTGTTAAGGGAAGCACTTGCTTGTTGTTAAAGAGTAGTGCCAATTCATGCGTGGCATAAAGCAGCCACTTTGCGTTTTCGATTGTTCTGTAAAGGTCTCCTGGTTGCACTCGAAATCTTTCAATCATCTCATCCTCGCTTGTCTCTTCGATCCATGCTTTCAAAACCATGGCTGTCTTAACTTCTCCGAGAAACTCTTCATAAGCGATTCTGTCCGTCCATTCGTCTGGAACCTCGGTTAAGAATTCTTCTTTATGCTCCTCCATGAAGAGTGCAATTTCATCTAATTCCCGTGTGTATGGTCGTAGTTTCGGAGCCATATCCGGTGTGTGCGCGAT
The DNA here is from genome assembly GCA_003601785.1 of Candidatus Bathyarchaeota archaeon. Taxonomy (GTDB): domain Archaea; phylum Thermoproteota; class Bathyarchaeia; order Bathyarchaeales; family Bathycorpusculaceae; genus PIYA01. The sequence continues at coordinate 10,112 of PIYA01000011.1, read as the reverse complement.
CATGTGTAAGAGGCTTAAATCAGTTAGATAAGCTGGCTTCCATCTTAACGCGTTACGAATGATCACGCCTGAAACGGGGTCTATGTAAAGCTCGCTTACTCTCTTTCCAAACTTTGTGGCATAAATGTTTTCACCGCTGACATCTATCATCTCCTCATCGTATAAGTACTTCAAAATTTTGGCTATTATCTCCCTTATAGCCTTAGTTTCGTACTGATACGCATAGAATGTTCTGCCGAAAAAATCGTAGATTCCACGCTCCGTACATGCATAATCCGCTGCTATCGTTGCCAAAACATGAGACCTTAAGATTCTTTCAACGGCAAGCCTCGACCATATTCGCTCCGGGTGTGCGAGGACGTAGCTTTCCATTAAATAATCCGCTTCATCGTCTGTTTTAGCTATAAGTATCGCCTCTCCAACCTTGTCGTATTTCGGTCTTCCAGCCCTACCCGCCATCTGCTTGTACTCTAAGACTCTGATGGGATAGTAGCCATATCCCGGTTCATAACGCCTATAATCGTGGATTATAACCGTTCTGGCTGGCAGGTTCACTCCAAAAGCCAGTGTGGGAGTGGCTGTTAAAACCTTGATTCTTCCCTGTCTGAATGAGTCTTCTATTATCTTACGGTGTCCGCTTCCTAAACCAGCGTGGTGAAAAGCTGTTCCATGTCTAACTAGTTCTGCTAGAAGTTCGCTTATTCTTGTTTTTTCACCTGTTGCCAGAATTTTATCTGCGTCGCGTTTTAATGAGCGTTTTAAGGGTTTGGATAAGAGTTGTTCAACCTCGTTTGCTGCTTTTTTCGCAAGCGAAACAGCGTTTTTTCTGGTTGTTGCAAAGATTAACGCTTGTGCGCCAGATTTAACGGTGTTTAAAGCCAAGTTTATCGCCGGATTTTTTGTTTTCTTTTCGATTTTTCTCGCATCTCCATCCTTGTACTGAATTTCATTGTGTAAAAGCACCCCTTCCTTCAATAATATCGGACGCCACTCCGTTGTCACATAGCCAGCTTTAAGCCACTCCGCTATTTCCTCAACGTTGTGTATTGTTGCACTTAAAGCCAATATTTGAACTTCTGGATTGATCTGCATTAGCCTAGCCAAAACAACTTCAAGGGTTGGACCGCGTTCTGCATCGTTCAGTAAATGCACTTCATCAGCGATTACAAGTGAAATCTCATCCATCCATTTAGCTCTGTGTCTCAGAAGGGAATCAGCTTTTTCATTCGTGGTTATTATAATATCGTATCTTTCCAGCCACGGGTCACTGCTGTCATAATCGCCAGTGCTTATACCCACTCTCACCCGTTTACCCTTCGGTTTCTTTATTGAGGAGTATTTTTTGAACTCTGTGAACTTTTCACTCGCCAGTGCTCTCAAAGGTGTTAAGTATATCACTTTTCCGTTCTTTTCTAAGATGTGTTTGAGGGCGCAGAGTTCCGCGACTAAAGTTTTTCCAGAGGCTGTTGGACTCGCCAAAACAAGGTTTCTTCCCTCCAAAGCACCAAACTTAACAGCTTCTTCTTGCGGTGGATAAAGCTCGATAATCCCAGACCTAATTATTACTTCTTTAACAGCTTCCGGCACTTGTAAATCTGTTATTTTCAACGGAAACGCGCCCATCTTTCCTTAAACAACAGCAAATACGTTTCATCAAATTTAAAGTGTACGTGAAGTTTGAGCTTTGCTTTTGGTTATGTTTTTCTATGAGATGTGAACATTAGAGTATAACTGAAACGGTCTTGAAGATAATGTTTGAACACGTAAAGGACCTGCTTAAAGCCCATGAAGGCTTGAAACACGAGGTCTACTTGGATATTGAAAACTCAAGCATGGTTCCAAAAGAAGTAGTTGAGGCTATGCTACCCTATTTTAGTCAATATGCTTATGGTAACCCGACCTTAACTCATAAGCCAGGCTGGGAAGCGTTTGAAGCAATAATGGAATCTTCGCAAAAAATAGCGAAATTTCTGGGTTGTAAGGTCATTGAAGAGGTCAATTTCGCTCCCGGAGAGACGGAAGTGAACAACTTGGCGCTCATGGGAGCAGCTTTCACGATGAAGGGTAAGGGTAAGAAAATCGTGGTTTCCGAAATTGAGCCTTTAAGCGTTTTACATGTAACGGATTTGCTTAGCAAGTACGGATTTACCGTAGTGAAGATTCCGGTTGACGGTGAAGGCTTCATCAATCTTGAAAAATTGGCAGATGTTGTTGATAAAGAAACGATTCTTGTGAGTCTGTCTGCTGTAAACCATGAGATTGGAACAATAGAGCCTATTAAAGAAGCCTTAGAAATAGTTAAGGATGAAAACCCAGAAGCAATATTCCACACAGACGCTTCAGACGCGTATGGAAAAATTCCATTCAACGTGCAAGATTTAAACGTGGATTTAGCGACCTTAAGCAGCTACAAAATCTTGGGGCCTCGGGGAATCGGCGTTCTATACGTTAAGGAAGGCGTTAAAATCAATAGAATCTTAGAGGGGCAGATAGGAACGCAGAAACTTTGGCCCGGAGTTGAAAACACACCGTTAATTGTTGGTTTTGCAAAGGCTTCTGAACTTGCCTTTAAAGATTTTGAGGGAAACGTGAGGCATATGCAAAGGCTTAGGGACAAGCTTATCGATGGGATAACGGGGAAAATAGTGGATGTGAGGCTTAACGGGCCTAAAGGCGATAAGCGGGCTCCTGACAATGTGAACATAAGTTTTCTAAGATGTGAGGGAGAAGCGTTAACCATCGAGTTAAGCCTAAACGGTGTTTATGTCTCGAGTGGAAGCGCATGCACCAGAAGGCTTCTTCAACCAAGTCATGTTCTCGTAGCCATAGGTAGGAAGTTTTCCGAAGCCCACGGCAGCATTCTGATGAAAGTTACACGGTGTCATACAGAAGAGGATATAAACTATGTTTTAGAGGTTATCCCGAAGGCCGTGGAAAGAATAAGGGGAATCACAGGGTCTGTGGAGATGAAATAGATGTCCAGAGTTCCTTTACCGTACAACCCAAAAATTCTTGAGCTTTTCAGACATCCGAAGAATCTTGGGAAGATGAAGGATGCCACCGTCACCGCTGTGGCTGGAAACCCTACATGTGGAGACATGATAATCTTCTACTTGAAAATTAACGACGAAGACGTTATTGAGAGAGCGTCCTTCGAAAGCTACGGCTGTGCTGCAAACATAGCAACCTCAAGCATAGTCACTGAAATGATTAAGGACATGAAACTTGAGGATGCTTGGAAAATCTCTTGGAAGAAAGTGATAGAAGCTGTTGGTGGGCTTCCAAGCGTAAAGTTTCACTGCGGAATCTTGGCTGTCGGAGCGTTAAAAAGAGCCATAAGAGCCTATTATCAGAACAAAGAGTCTTCTCCCAGTTGGCTGTCTGAAGAGTTAACTTTTGAAGAGAAACAAGCCTTGGAAGAGGAAGAATTGGCGAAGATGATTTCGAAAAGAATGAAAAAGGAGGGGAGAAAATAGGTTGGACCCTTACAAAATCCGAGAGGACTTCCCGATATTAAAACGGAAAATAAACAATAATCCGCTAATCTACTTTGACAATGCAGCGACAACTCAAAAACCCAAACAAGTGATAGATGCGATTAACGAGTTCTACAGAAATCACAACGCAAACGTTCACAGAGGCGTTCACACACTTTCTCAAGAAGCGTCAGAACTGTATGAAGATGCCCATGAAGAAGTGGCTAAGTTCATTAACGCGGACAGCATGGAAGAGATAGTTTTTGTCAGAGGCACAACAGAAGCGATAAACCTTGTGGCTTATGCATGGGGACTTTGGAACTTAAAGAAGGGGGATGAGGTTTTAGTCACGCTGATGGAACATCACAGCAACATAGTTCCTTGGGAACTTCTCTCAAGAATAAACGGGTTCAAGGTTAAATATGCGGACGTAAATGATGACGGGACTTTGAACTACGAGGCTTTTGAAAATGCAATTTCCAATAAAACAAGAATCGTTTGTCTACCACAAGTCTCAAACGTTACTGGCGTCGTAAACGACGTGAAAAAAATCGTCAAAATGGCTCATGAGCATGATTCTCTGGTGCTCGTAGACGGCGCCCAATCAGTTCCTCATCTTCCAGTGGATGTTAAAGATTTAGACGTTGATTTTCTTGCTTTTTCAGGTCACAAGATGTTGGGTCCAACAGGCATAGGCGTCTTATACGCCAAACGTGAAATTCTTGAGAGTATGGAACCTTTTCACGGTGGAGGTGAGATGATAAAAGATGTTACCTTTAACACTGTGACGAGGCGTTGTTCGATTTCTTGGAATGATTTGCCGTGGAAATTTGAAGCCGGGACTCCTCACATTTGCGGTGGTGTGGGTTTAATGGCTGCTGTAAGATATCTTGAGAACATTGGTATGGAGAACGTTAGGCTGCACGAGAAAATGTTAACAGGATATGCTCTGCGACGCATGCAAGAACTCGAAAAAATCAAGATTTATGGACCGCGAGACGCATCTTCCAAGTGTGGAATTATTCCTTTCGGCATAGCAGGGTTAAGTTCTCATGATGTTGCATTATTCCTTGACCATTACGGTGTGATGATTAGAAGTGGTCTTCACTGTGCACAACCGTTGCACGAGAAGTTTAAGCTCAAGTCATCAGCTAGGGCAAGCTTTTACATTTACAACACCCGCGAAGAAATTGACCGTTTCGTTGAAGTTTTAAAGGAGATTGAGTAGTCTTAATGGGCGTGATTGAGGATTACGTGGCTAGAATTGAAGAAACATGCGGCGAAGAAAAAGACTTTATTGTCATTTTTAAGTATGAAAGGAAAGATGAGGCTGTTACAAAGATTCTGAGAAAAGCTAAAATAAAAAAGTCTATTTCCCGAATAATTTTTGAGTTAACCTTTCAAAATTTTTCTTTTCGTCTTTACGGAACAGGTAAAGCCATTTTTCGAAATTTAAAGGATAAAAGTGAATTGAAGAGGCTTTTAGCTAACCTTTTATCGTAATTCTCTGCCCTAATTAGCTGTATTGAATCGTGAGAAGTAAGATTTAAATCAAATCCACTTGTTATCACTAATAGAAGAAGGAGGAAACATTTTGCCACACGTGAGACAGAAGTCAACCAAGAAGCCAACGGCTGCTGCAGTCGGCTTCGGATTCCAAGGTGGGAAAAACGGGAAAGGTGAAAAGCCAGTTTATGTCACGGAAGAGAGTGTGAGAACGGCGATAAAAGATACGAGAGTGTCGGTTTCAATAACAAAGACGGCGGTAACGGAATCCTCCAGAATAGCTATGCTTAGAAAAAAGTATGGCATAGAGAAATATGATTTGCACCCTGGATATGTTTTTCCAGATTTCCTCAAGCCTCTTATACCGCGTAACACTCCAGAATACATAGATAAAGGCTTCAACTATGTGCACAGAATAGTCCGCGCCCTGTATCACTTCAAGCAATGCGCTTTGATAGGACCTAGCGGAACCGGGAAAACGCATATAGTTTATTTGGTGGCGGAGCTTTGCGGTTTACCCATGTGGGAGATAAACTGTGGGTTACAGACCTCTGCCTATGATCTTTTTGGAAGGTATATAGGTCTTGGAAAGGAGAATTGGATTGACGGTCAAATAGTTCAATGGTGTAGAAATGGTGGTATACTCTATTTAGACGAGGCAAATATGATGAAACAAGATATAGCCACAAGGCTAAACCCTGTTCTAGACACGAGAGGTCACCTTGTTTTAACTGAAAAAGATAACGAAATAGTGCACAGGCATCCTTATGGTTACGTGGTAATAGCTATGAACCCCTTTTCAGCTGAGTTTATCGGAACAAAACCGTTAAACGCAGCTCTCAGAAGACGTATGTCAGTTTGGATAAACTTCGATTATCTGAGTGTAGGAGACAAAATTGCGCCAGAAGAAATAGAGTTAATTGCAAAGAGAAGTGGTATAGACAGGGAAACAGCTGAAAAAATAGTCAAAGTAGGAGCCGAACTTCGGAGACAATATAAAAACGGCGATTTGCCCTACGGTCCATCACCTGGAGACCTTATCAATTGGGCGACACTGATTGCGGATGGTTGTCCACCGATAGAGGCAGCTGTGGAAACGATAATTGGAACAACAAGTGATGATGTGGAAGTTCAAACAGCTGTAAAACGTGTTGTAGAAGCCTTCTTCGGATAATCAAAAGCTCGGGTTAACCTTGAACTTTTTTGATTTTGCCTGGTCAACAACCCTTCAGATGACTAAGAAAACACCTAACGAACTGAAAATTCTCCTTCACGACGATCTGAGATATCCGTATCTTGGAAAAGACAGCCGGGGATATGTGCTTCATCTGGTTAAACCGAAAAAATTAGATAAAGAAAATGTTAGTTTTCAAGGTTTAAGGTTTAACCTTCATAATCAGTTGCACAAAAAAATAATCTGGTATCTGTTTAAATCTTCCGTGTATCACCTAAGTATGCATTCACTCCTTTCAGATTTTTCTTCATACTCGAAATGGGCGCGGAGAAAGCAGCTGAGCTTGTCTACTTTTGTGGTTAGTCTACTTGAGGATGTTATAATAAATAAACACTTAGGCAGTTCATTTCCATGGACAATCCCTGAAATAGCCTATGCCAATGCAATCAGTTATCTCAGAATGAAAAATGTTGAAGAGCTTCCAAACAATGCATCTCGTGTGATGGCTTCAGCTCTCACAAAATATAATGTTGGAAAGGTCAAAGGAACATTAAAAGATGAGCTGCTTACGGATGTTGAGGCAATAACGTCGATACTTGAAAAAGTTGCGGAAAACCCCACATTAGATGAGCGGATAAGCGCCGCAAACAAAATTTATGATGCTATAGCTGTTTATGGAGAAACCTTCGAAGTTCCCTCACTGTTGTATGCAGAAAGTCATGGAACAAACGACCTTTTCTATAGGGAGTATATACCTAAAGAAGGTGAAACTGAAAAGATTTTCACCGAGTCTCTGTCAGCTTTGGATCAAAGAATTGGAGGGATGCAGCGATCAGAAAGCGCTATGGAAAGTTTAAGGGGGAATGAGGCTCAACGAGCTTTGACTGATTGGAGGGAACGTGAGAACTCTAAGTGGAAGATACTGCAAAGTTATATCGGGATAGGAAAGAACACAGAGTTTGAAGATTTCATGTTTCCAGCTGAAGATTACGCTGAATACCAAAGAAAGCGGCAACTTTTAAGCAGTCCCATAAAACGTATACTTCATCGACTAAGACTTTTGAAAAACGTCGGCGGTGAGGATTTCAGACAGGAAAGCGGTGTTGTCGACTTACAAGAGGCAATACAGGTTATCGCCAGTCAGAGCCAACGAACCGATATATTTGTACGTGAGGAGCTTCAAACAAGGGAAGACGCATGGTCCATACTCATCGATGCAAGCCACAGTCTAAACATGTTTAAGGGTGAAGTTAGAGGCATAGCGTTATGTCTAGCTGAAGTTGCTAAGTCGCTGATTTTAAACCAAAACTCTTGGGGCATGTACGCCTTTAACAACAAGTTTTACATCGTTAAGGATTTCTCTGAAAGATATGATACAAGAGTGAAAGCTAGAATAGGAGGCTTAACCCATGGCGGCTTCACGTACCTAGCGGACGCTATAACACTTGCGGCTCAAGCGTTAACTAACCGTATAGAAGAGGCAAGAGTCTTGGTGGTTGTCTCAGATTTCTTCCCAGCTGGTTACGAAAACGCTGAAGAAAAGTTAAGGGAAGCCATAAGAAAGGTGGAGCGTCTCGGTGTGGGCATCATAGGCATAGGTGTAAACAGCACCGCTGTCAGACGGTATGTCCGTCCAAACTGCGTCGTTGAAAGTCCCTACGATTTAATGAAAAAATTCACTAAGGCTTTCATAGAATATAGTACAAGCTGAATTTACAAGGTAAGCGACAGCAGTCTATATGCTATTCCACCTAAAAAGAGAGCGAGTGCTATATCGATAACGGTTATGGCTAATGCTTTCTTCCACCCGAACTCTCTGATACACGCCGCGATGGTTGCAATACACGGTATGTAAATCATGGTGACAAGTGAAAAAACGATCATCTGAACATCCGTTAAGCTTCGAAGAACCATTCCTTGCTGTGCTAAGACATTCTGTAACAAGATAAGTGCCAACTCCTTTCTTAAAATCCCGAAAATCAACGGAATCCCAGTTACAGCTGGTAGTCCAAGCCAGCCACTGATGAGGGGACTTGCCACCTCAACCATATAGTTTAAGAAACCTGAGATGGCTAGCGCTTCTATTGTTATGCTTCCAGCCACGATTATCGGAAATGCTATGTAAATGAAATCTTTTGTTCGACTCCACGTTTTCACTAGCACAGTTTTAATTGAAGGCTTTTTGTAAGGTGGCATTTCCATAATTAGCCCCATAGGTTCTCCTGGAAGTGCCTTAAAAGCGATTCTTCCTAACACGAAAACCAGAACCAAGTCAAAGGCATATAATGCTAAGGCAGCGTACAAACCTATGAATCTGCCGACCAAGCCTAAAATGACAACGGTTCTCGCAGCGCATGGAATCAGCACAACTACAAAACCAGCTAAAAATCGTTCTCGTTCAGTTTCCATTATCCTACAGCCGATGCACGCTGGGACGCTGCATCCGTAGCCTAACATTAACGGAATAAACGCCTTGCCATGTAATCCTATTTTATGCATCAAGTTGTCCATAAGAAACGCTGCACGAGGCAGGTAGCCGCTGTCTTCAAACAATGCAAGGATTATGTAAAAAGGTATGATGTAAGGCAAAGCTATTGTTATTCCCGCAACTATGCCGGATAAAACTCCGTTGTTAATCAAATCAACGGCTGTCTGAGGCAAGAACAGAGAAAGCTTTTCTTCAACGAACAAAAGCAGTTTATCAAACAAGAATTCTAAGCCTTCTGACAGAAAGTTTCCTCCAATAAAAATTATTGTAAACATTGAAACTACCACTGCAACTAAAATTGGATATCCTAAAACCTTGTGCGTGGTAACAGCGTCTAATTTTTGTTCTAAACTTATCCTTGGAGGAGCCTCTACTATGGTAACTTCTTTCGCTATCTTATTTGCGATTGCATATCTCTCTGAAGCTATGATAACTGATGAAGGCTCACCGTGTATTTTTTCAAGTTCAATCGCCAATTTTTCTGCCCGTTTCAGAACTGCTTCTCCGTTTTCGTAATTTTTCAGTTTTCCAGCGACATCTAGGTCTCTTTCAAGAAGTTTTACGGCGATCCATCTTGCGGGATAAACTTTGCAAAGGTGTGAAAGCTTATCTTTGATGAGTTTTTCAAGAGTTTCAACTCTTTTCTCGATTTCCTTGCCATACCTAACCTTTAACGGCTTAGTTTTTCTCTCTCCACTTACAACAGCTATAACTGTCGAAAGCACTTCATCTACACCGCTTCCTGTAATCGCAACTGTTGGGACAACGGGTACTCCTAAAGCTTCAGAGAGCTTTTCCACATCAATCCTTATTCCCTTCTTGGCTGCAAAATCAACTTGATTCAAATCAACTATTATCGGTGCTTCAAGCTCTAAGAGTTGAAGTGTAAAGTATAAATTGCGTTCTAACGCTGAAGCATCTACAACGTTTATTATGATATCCGGTTTTTCCACAGCGATATAATCTCTTGAAACAATCTCTTCCATGGAGAAAGTTGAAAGCGAATATATTCCAGGTAAATCGATTATTCGAATCTTGTAACCTTTAAAATAAAGAGTGCCTTCGGCTCTTTCAACGGTTTTCCCAGGCCAGTTTCCAACAATCTGATTTAAACCTGTAAGTTGATTGAAAATCACGCTTTTTCCAACGTTGGCGTTTCCAGCTAACGCTATCCGTAATTGGCGTTCAACCATCATGCTTCAACCTTAACGGTTTAACAAAAACTCTTGAAGCCACTCCGTGACCAAGAGCAAGCGCCACTCCTCTAACCTCTATCTGAAAGGGACCGCGGAAAATTCCCTTTCGAAGAACTTTAACCTTGACACCTGGGGTTAATCCCATTTCGGCGAGCCTTCTGACAAGTCCACGGCCTCCGACGGTATAAGCTACAACACCGACTTCCCCCTCACGAAGGCTCACTAAAGGAACCGCTTTACCCTCAGCGGGCGGATCACTATTTGATTGATGT
>PIYA01000010.1 GCA_003601785.1 Candidatus Bathyarchaeota archaeon | reverse complement strand
ATGTGTCCAGCTGCGTAATAGTTGAAGCCTTCAGGTATGAGTTCAGGGGATATCTCAGCTTCCATGTAGGGAGGCTTAAGGCTTGGAATGTCTAAGGCTCCGTGAAAGACAAAGATGTTGAACAAGGCTGGGTCCGGCGTTGGCTTGTTCTTTTCCATGAAATCTGGAAGCAACTCTTCTGTTTTACGTTTGGTTCTAAAGCTTGGAACTCCGTAAACGTAACAACATTCTTCTTTACGCCAGCAAGCTCCATCACGTTTGGGAAGATGATAAATCAGTCCGGCGCTGTCTAACGGATTCAAGATTGTTCCGGTGACGATGTTTGGAGCTGAATCGTGTGAACCGTCCACCGTTAAAACCGGTATACCGGCTTCACGTAGGCGGCTGAAGTTTTTGATGGCGTTTTCCAATGTGGTGTTTGATGGGCGTGGATTGTTGAAGAGGTCTCCGGCTATGATCATGAAGTCGGGTTTCAGCTCTATGGTTTTGTCAACCAACTCTTGAAAAGCCCTGTCGAAGTCTTCACGTCTGGCTTCTAAACCGTACTGTGAATAGCCTAAATGTAGGTCTGCTGCGTGGACAAAGCTGAAAGCTTTCAAATTCCCTTCCCTCGCACCTCACTTATTGACGGTTTGATTTAGCTTAACATCGCAGTTTTAAGTATTTAGAACTTCACATATACTTTGTGACCGTTTTAGAGAAACATATAAACAGCAAGCGAATCATTAATATCGAAAAGGCGTGCTAGATGAAGTGCGAAAAATGCGGTAAAGAAGTCGCTTTGCCGTTCAGATGTCCGTATTGTGGGGGATACTTCTGTGCGGAGCATCGCCTCCCAGAAAATCACGATTGCCCAAGGATGGACTTGGCTCGCGCACCAAAAAGGGAAACGAGGCTAGTGGCTGTTCAAAAGCAGAAGCAGAAACAAAAACCATACGAATACGCGGTTACGTATGCACCGCTCAAGCCGAAAAGAAGAATACGTTTTAGCAAGAAAGAGATTGAACACTTAACAGCGGCAACATTACTTGTTATAGGTGTTGGTTTATCTTTGGCTTTCTCAACAGATATCGGTTTTCTAGTTTCGTTTTCAGTAATGATAACAGCATCCTTCCTTCTACACGAAATGGCTCACAAGATAACTGCGCAAAAATACGGCTTCTGGGCTGAATTCCGAATATCCCTCACAGGCGCAATTTTAACAGGCATCTCCATAATTACACCATTTTTTAAGATAATTTCTCCAGGCGCGGTTGTGGTAGCGGGATTTACGGATAGGGAGAGCAGTGGAAAAATATCTGTTGCTGGACCGTTAACAAACATTGTTTTGTCAATGATTTTCCTTGGAGTTGCATTTTCAGTTTCAGTTTCTCCCTTTTACTTTCAGATATTTATGCTTGGGGCGGCTTTTAACGCTTGGATAGCCCTTTTTAATCTTATTCCGTTTGGAATACTTGACGGGTTTAAAATTTTCTTATGGGACAAGAAAGTCTGGGCGTTAGCCTTTACAGCGAGCTTGATTTTAACGATAGTTACGTATAGGTTTATCCTTTAGAATTGAAAACTTGTTATTTTAGAGAAGCTCTATTGTTATGTGCACTTCTTCTGGAACGGGAATCCGCATGATGCGCCGCATGACACGTTCTTCAGCGTCTATGTCTATAAGCCTTTTATGAATGCGCATCTCCCACCTGTCCCACGTGGCTGTTCCCTCACCGCAAGGAGACTTCAAAACCGGAACACGAAGCCTTTTTGTGGGCAGCGGGATTGGACCGGTCATTTTGACCCCTGTTTTTTGAGCTATCGCTTTCAACTCTTCACAGACCTCTTCCAGTTTCTTGTAGTCTGTGCTGGTTAATCGTATGCGCGCTTTCCTAACCATTACCCGTCATCTCAACTCAACCGCTTAAGATATTTTGTAGCACTTACCTAGACGATTAAGCGTAAATAAAAACTTATCGAAAGAGAAGAGGCTATAAATGAAGCATCCAGCTTAAAACAGCGTTGAACCGGAGAAAAACAATGTTGAAAGTTAAAGGGATACTGCTAGATTTAGACGGCACAATTGTCGATTCGAAAGAAGCTTATGTTGAAGCGTTTAAAGCAGCCCTTTCAGCGATAGGACGGAAAAACATCGATGTCGAAAAGGCAACGGAGATTCCGAGAAGATTAGAACAGAATCTTCCAATAGACGACTTGGTCGGAAAAGCAAATGTGCAGAGGTTTCTGGAAGCTTATCTTAAGACGTATTATGAGACAACGGTGAGAAAAGGGAAACTCATGCCTCAAACCGCAGAAACATTGAGTATTCTCTCAAAGAGAGCAAAGTTAGCCTTAATCACGATGCGTCATGTTTCGAAAGGAACGATAATCAGAGAGTTGGAGAAATTCGGCATAGCAAAATACTTCCAGTCGGTTGTAACAGCGTTGAACACCCATCATCCTAAGCCTTCCCCTGAAGCCTTTAAAAAGTGTGCAGAGACTTTAGGCGTTAAAATTAATGAATGCATTGTTGTTGGAGACTCTGTCGCCGATATTAGAGCTGGGAGAGAAGCTGGAGCGAAAACAGTTGCGGTTTTGTCTGGAATTTTTAGCAGAGAAGAATTGGAGAGGGAAAATCCTGATTTTGTCATTGAAAACATTGGTCAGCTGCTGAAAATCCTTGAACAGTAAACGTCTGAAAATATTTCTAGTGGAATAATATAGCTGAAAATTACTTAAAAAAGATATAGAAGCAACTATGAATAAAGCTTAATTAAAGGTTGATGCCTTAGTTCAGAATGGAGAAGGCTTCAAGCTGGAATAACAAATGAACTTCATAGAGATACTGTTGTCAGAAAAGCTGAAGGAGAAAAATCCACTGCTGGATGTGTTCGGCTCAGACCGGAAGGTTCTTCAGATAGCATGCAAGGACTTGACAAATTACCTTAAAGTCCACTGGCAGCTGATAGGCAGAGAAGAAAACGAATACGAGTTAGCGGACAAAATAGAGGAATTTTACAAGGAAAACCCGAAGGAGATGGAGGAGTTTCTGGAAGTGTGGACTGGAATGTGGCTTAAGAAGTGGAATGAACGGGTGAAGCTTCTCATAGGAAACCAAGAGGCGAGAAGATGGAACAAGGTTACAAAGGTTCTTAACAAAGCGCAGCCTCTCTGGAGGAAGCTTAGAAACCGCCACGAGATGCAAGAGATAGTGGCTTCAACACTCATTAAAAACGGAGAAATCTGCGGTACATCCATTCTGGCGGAGAACCTTCTAAAAATGGAGCTCGGTGGAAGCAAGGAAAAATACTCCAACGATGAAGAACTCGTCTTAAACGTCGTTAACAGCACCTTAAGAAAAGCTAGAGAGTTATCCCAAAGCAGAGGCCCGTTAATTTTCGTTAAAATCGATAAAGGTTACTACGAGTATTCTCAGTAGCTGTTTAATGTAGCCTTTCTCTACGAACGTTCCTTGTCTGCCATGAATACCTTCTAATCTTCTTTGTTTCTCCATACCCGCAGGCGGCGCAACGTTTTTTTGCTACGTTGTAGGCTCTTCTTCCACATCTCCTACATTTTATGTGAAGGGTTTTTCCAGCGCGTTTGCCGAAGGATGGTGTTCCTTTACCCAAAATTTTCACCTTGGCGGTGGTGGCGATATAAGCACAACGTTGTCTCCGCGGACGATTATCAAACCTAACTTCTTCACATCTTCAGTGTTCGTTGTGTCCTCTGTTTCGTCTAAAACAAGGTTTAAATGCTGGTCGAATCCCTTTAATCTTCCACGTAAGCTTTTTCCACCTTTCAGCCTGACAAGTACGATTTTTCCCAGGTTCTGTTCAAGAATCTCCGTTGTCATCTCACTCATTTTAAGCCTACCTCGAAACTACACTTGTATGTCTTTTAATACTTAAACTTATACAATTTAAACCTATCTGGGGAAAATATCATGCCGAAGGAATACAAGAGACATTTCATAAAAACAAAAAGGGCGAAAACAATCCTGAAGAAAGCTTCAGAGAAGCTAAATGTTAATTTAGAACAAATTTTCAAGTCCAAAATCAACATGGAACTGATTGAAACAGACTTCGGTGAAATATTCCTCATAAACGGAAAACCATTGATGTTCAAAAGAAAAGAAGAAGTTTTTCCAACCCTAATCTTCAAAGAAGTCTTCGACCTAGCACCAAAAGCCATAGTTGACATGGGCGCAATCCCACACGTTTGCAACGGCGCAGACGTCATGGCACCCGGAATAGTCGGCTACAAAGGAAACTTCAGCAAGGGCGACATAGTCTTCATAGTGGATGAAAAATATAACAAACCACTCGCCGTAGGCGAAGCAACACAAAATGTGGAAGACGCAAAAACCGCTAAACACGGCGTGATCATCAAGAACATCCACTTCGTCGGAGACAAAATATGGAACCTGATAAAAAACGTAGGGGGGTAGGCTATTTTACGCCGTTTTTCCCTCATAAAATCAAATACACAGAAGAGAAAATAACAACCTACTTAACGTAAAATTCAGCGGGATTCTGTTGAAAATCCTCTTTTCACTGATTACAAATTCATAAAAACTATAACTATTACTGCTAAGTTTAGGTGAATTTAAGAAACGCTTAAACCTTAAAAAAGTAATAAAGTGTTAGAGAGGAGAAACTTGTCAGGTTTAGGAAGAATATTCCGCAAAGCCAAGAAGAAAGAAAAAGAAAAAACCATGGTTAAGACTTCAGGCAAGACATACTTGAAAGCCATGCCTCTCCGCGACTTATCCGATTTAGACACCGTGAAGAGCGAGGTAGGTTCTGGAAACATTTTAATCCTAAGAATAACTCCTCTCGCAAGTAAGAGCATCGAAGACGTCAAAAGAGCCGTAAACGAACTCTGCGAGTTCACAGAATCGGTCGGCGGAGACATTGCAAGGCTAGGCGAAGAAAGAGTTGTAATTTGTCCATCTCACGTGAGAATCTGGCGTGAGAAAAAACCTTTACCCAGCAAGCCTATAACTACAGCAGCTTAACAGTCTCCATTATCGCCGGCACAAGCGTTTGAATCCTACACTTCCTCTGGATAAGATTCGCTATACTCAGGCTCTTCGCCTTCTCACCGTGACAAACTATAACCCTTTCAGGCCTCGGTTTTAAACGAGTAACATAATTGATTATCTGCCGTCTATCCGAATGCCCAGAGAAACCCTCAACCGACTCCACTTGAAGCTTAACCTTAACAACCTCCATCCTTCCCTCACTATTTATCATCGGAACCTCTGTTAAACCCTTCTGAATCCGTCTCCCAAGCGTGCCCTCAATCTGATAACTCACAAAAACTATAGTGTTCTTCGCATCTTCTGACAAACCCTTAAAATACTCTATCACAGGCCCGCCTTCAAGCATACCAGAGGTAGCCAATATAATACAAGGTTCACCGTCGATTATCTCTTGTCTAACACTAGGATGCTCCACAACCGTGAAATAGTCCGACTGGAAAGGATTAATTCCTTCATGAAGTATACTGTTGCGAACATCCCTGCCCAAGTATTCCGGATAAGCCGTGTGAATAGCGGTTGCCTCAGAAATCATCCCCTCAATAAACACCGGCGCTTCCCTAATCATTCCACGCCGCATGTAACCATCTATAACAAGCATTATCTCCTGAGCTCTACCAACGGCTGGAACAGGAATCAAAACCTTACCCTTACGCTCCAAAGTTTCATTTATAACGCTGGCTAAACGCTCTTCAGCCTCAATCCTTGACGGCATAATATCGTTTGGTCCACCATAAGTGCTCTCGGTTATCAGAGTTTCAACCCTTGGAAACTCCGCAACCGCAGCCTCCAAAAGCATGGTTCTCGCATACTTATAATCACCAGTATACACAATGTTGTGTAAGCCGTCTCCTATATGCAAGTGTATAATGGAAGAACCGAGAATGTGACCGGCGTTGTGCAAAGTTAAGCGCATATCAGGAGTTATATCCGTTACAACACCGTAACGCAGAGGAATCGTGTGCAAAACGCATTCCCGAACATCCTTCTGATCGTAAGGCGGTATTATGCCCTGCTTGCTCGCAACATCCAAATAATCAAGCTGAAGCAAAGTCATCAAACTCGACGTCGGAGCTGAACAATAAACTGGGCCGTCATACCCATACTTGTAAAGGAAAGGAACCATGCCACAGTGATCAAGATGAGCATGACTGATTATAACAGCGTCCAAAGATTCAATTTCAAACCCTGGAGAGTCAAGCCTCGGAAAACCCTCAAAAGGTTTGGAAGATCCAGGATTGATGCCACAATCCAACAACACGCTGCTCTCCCTCGTTTGAACCAGAAAGGCTGACCTTCCAACCTGTTGCGCACCCCCAAGCGCTGTGATGCGAATATCCCCAACCTCGTAGGTTCTAGGTCTGAAAATTCTCTCGCCAACCGTGCGGAGTATCATCTCCCTTTCCTTGCTCTCTGAGTGAAGATAATGACGCATGTGGGTTACAATCTTTGAACGTAGAGGAGGACTCCTCAACACACGAGGACGCCACTTAGTCTGCCTTATAATCTCCTGTAAAACAACCCCGTTCTTCCCGATGACAAGCCCTGGTTTCTTTGCCTCAATTATTATCTCACCGAGACTCGGGTCAAAGCTTATATCTGTTATCTCAGCCTCAGGTGTAATTATCTCCTGCACTATCCTCTCAGCATCCTTCTCCGGAAGCCTAACCGAAGGATCTGAACGCACCACTATCCTTTTCCTTATTATACCCACGATGTCCGCGATCACGCTGCTCTGTTCAACTAGGATTTCCGGTTTTTTCGCATAAACAGCAAGCATTGGACCTTCATATTCTATTCTTGTAACCTCGGCTTCTTTCGGAACATGCTCTAAAATGTATTGACTTATCTCTATCTTGTCCGCTCCAGACCTTGCCAAGACCTTTAACTTCCTTTAACCCGCTAAAAGTTGTTTCTTCTCCTCATCTGTTAACTCCCGATAACCACTCCCATCTATCACTGCAACGTTAAAACTGTCTCCACTAGCCGCATCCCTCTTCATAGCAGAATCAACAGCTCTAACAATCACCGGTAAAACATCCTTAACAGGCAAGTCTTCCCGGTATTTATCCTCCAAAACCCCATAGGCAATCGGTGAACCAGAACCGGTGGCAACACACTTTTCCTCGGTTAGACTTCCGAAAGGATCCAAAGAGAACACATGAGGACCTGTGTCATCCACGCCGCCTATCAAAACTTGCGTCACAAGCGGTGCGTATCTAGCGGAGAACAGAAGGTTTGCTATGAGTCTTGCCGCAGAATTCACGGGTAATGGTCTGCCCACTTCAAGTCTGTAAAGTTGCGCGTTTGCTGTCAGTATGTCCACCGCTCTTTGGGCGTCGGCAACGTTTCCAGCGATGGTCATGGCTAAGTGCTCATCTATCTTGTAGATTTTCTTTCCGTGTTTGTGAGCTACATAAAACCCCATGGTTACACGGGTGTCGGAGGCTAGTATCACTCCGTCTTTGCACACCACTCCGATTGTTGTGGTTCCCTTTAATGTCAATCGATTGGCTGTATCGTTATTTATCATTTCAATTTCTCCTAAAACCTAACATGTCAACAAATCATATGTTAGGAAACAGCACATTTAATCATACTCGTGAGATTTATTAACATTACGGTTTTAGAATACAACGGTTCAATGTAAAATTTAAGAGGTAAAGGTTAAAGTTTAAAGTGTGCAACTCTTATCAAGTTAAAAGAAACATCCAACAACAGTGGTTAATTTGTCTTTAAAACATCACCGCATGCAGCTTCCGAGAGAAGTAATCGTCGGAAGCGGGACAATAGAGCGAATCCCAGAGGTCTCAAAAAGGTTAGGATTCACAAAATCCACACTCATCATCGCGGGTTCACAAACCTACGAAATCGCCGGGAAAACTGCCAAGGAACTCCTTGAACGTGAAGGAATGGAAGTTAACACATTCCTTGTTAAATCAGCCACTCTTAAGGATGTCCAAGCAGTCGAGGAGAAGATAAAGGCTTTCAAGCCTCAAGTCGTCTTAGGCGTCGGCGGTGGAACAAAAATAGATGTTGCAAAGTTAAGCTCCGCACGCCAAGGATTACCTTTCATCAGCGTTCCAACGACAGCCTCTCATGATGGAATAGCGAGCCCCGTATCCTCGATTAAGGGGTTTGAGAAACCATATTCTGTTATGGCTCAAGCCCCCATAGCCATAATAGCTGACACAAACATCATAATGCAAGCGCCCTATCGATTCGTCGTAAGCGGCTGCGGAGACGTAATAGCAAAGTTCACGGCGGTGAAGGATTGGAAGTTGGCGCACGAAGAAAAAAACGAGTATTATGGAGAATACGCGGCGAGTTTAGCTTTGATGAGCGCCAAACTGGTGATGAAAAACGCCAAACTGATAAAACCTGGAAACGAAGAAGGCTTAAGAATTCTTCTCGAAGCATTGATAAGCTGCGGAGTCTCCATGAGCATCGCTGGAAGCAGCCGTCCATGCAGCGGCTCAGAACACCTTTTCAGCCACGCATTAGACATGGTTAAACCTAATCACGCCATGCACGGTGAACAATGCGGTGTGGGAACAATAATGATGACTCGTCTGTACGGAGCAGATTGGAAGCATGTGAGAGACACGTTGAAAATGTTAGGCGCACCAACAAACGCTGATGAACTTGGCGTGGAAAGGGAAGACATTATAAAAGCGTTAGAGATGGCTCCAACCATAAGACCTGAAAGGTACACGATACTCAACAAGTTGAACCTAAGCCGTGAAGATTACGAAAAACTCGCAGAGGAAACGGGAGTTATCTAAGAGATTTAGGTTTTCGTCTCCGTCTTGTTCTTTTTAAAGGTTTCAACGAACTTAACCGTAGTTATCTTCGGAAAGAACCTCTGAATATCCATCGCTATACCTCTCTTCGCCACCTGAATCCCTTCTACGTAAAAGGCTTCCTCAGGCATTTCTATAGTGACAGTATCCGCTTTTATCACAAACTTAAATTTAGACTCCTCCACAGAGGGCACCCTTCTATGAATAAGTGCCGCTATCTTCTGCTTTGACGTTCTCAGCTTTTTCTTAACAGTTACCTCATAAACCAGAGTTTTTCCAGCCAACGGAGGATTGAAATCGAGTAGAACGCGTCCAGCACCCATCGTCCGCACAGTAGCCATTCTTCCGTTGTATTCAACGCGCATGCCGAGGCTCGGAGTTATCCCCTTAGCCGTCAAACGTCTTAAAGGCACATGTCTCACCTTGTCGGGGTCTCTCTTTCCAAAGGCCTTCTCAGGAGGTATTTCAACGGATGCCTTCTTGCCGATTTCCATGGTTGTTAAACTTTCGTCAAGAGCTTTGAGAACCCATCCTTCTCCAATAACCACAAGTTTAGGCTCATAAATTTCACCTTCCTTGTATAAGCGTTCCTTCTTCGCCACTTCTTCGATTGTTGTGTCAAAAACCTCTCCTGTCTCCTTAACCTTGCCAACATACTCTATGAGCACGAAGTCTCCCTTTTTTAAAGGCATGATACACCATCCATTGTAGTTGTTGTTTGCCAAGTAATTTTGAAGCTTTTAATAAAAGCTTTCGCTTGTAAAATTTGAAAGAATAGGAAGGTTTACACAATTTTTATTTAGTTTACTTCTCCGTAGTATGAAGAGGAGCGTAGAGTCTAATGGATTTCAACAACATATTCGCTGAATATCCATACTTAACAACCATAATATGGGTAATCGTTATAGCAGTTGTCGCCGCGATTTTGGAACGCCTAATTACAAGATGGTTGAGAAAATTCATAAAAAGAACGGAGATGCCACCGGAGGTTGGAAACGGGTTAGTTTTGACAGCTAGGCTTTTAATATTAGTCGGGGCAATCGTGGCTCTTCTAGACGTAGGCGGAGTTCCATCAGACATCTTGGTTAGCTTTTCAGCCCTAGGCGGAGCCGCTGTTGGTTTCGCCTCTACACGAACAGTTGGAAACTTCATAGCAGGGATATTTCTCCTTGTAACACGCCCGTTCCACGTTGGCGATTACGTCCGAATAGACGGCATAGAAGGCATAGTTAAGGAAATAACCATAAACTACGCCAAGATTTTAACTCCTGATGAAAACGTGATCTCAATAAGCACTCAGAGAATTTTAGACAAGGAGTTTGTGAACTACCGATTTAGAGGGGAAGATTCAGACTTATACTGCATTGGGTTAGAGTTAACTTTCGACCATTCACTGTCAACGGAGAAGCTTGAGAAAGTGTTAAACAGCGTTATTGAACGCTATGCGGAGAAGCTTCCGAGAAAACCGGAGTATAAGTTAAAGAAGCTGACTAGACTTGAAAGGAACTACACAGTTTACATCTATGTTAAACAACCGCAAGACATCTTTGTCATCAAACCACAGATGCTCAAAGAGATAACAGAGGCTTGGGAAAAAGCTAAAGCTCAAAACCAATAGACGCCTTGATAAGTTTGTAAGAGATGACCAAGCCTTATGCAAAAATCAAAACATCTGAAGGATGCTTACTTAGGCATAATCCTTCTCGGAATCGTAAGTTTGATGGGCGATGTTGTTTACGAAGGCGCCAGGGGCATAGTGCCTAGCTATCTGGAGTTTCTGGGAGCATCATATTTTGTTGTAGGCTTGGCTTTCGGATTGGGTGATTTTCTGGGTTACGCTTTAAGGCTTCTCAGCGGATTCTTAGCCGATGCAACCCATGCCTATTGGGTTTTCATATTCCTAGGCTACGGATTAATAGTTTCAATTCCGTTCTTAGGTTTTTCCACAAGCCTAGAGATAGCCATAATCTTGGTCTTGCTTGAGAGGCTGGGTAAAGCATTCAGGTCACCTTCCAGAGACACGGTTCTATCGGTTATAAGCAAGGGAATTGGAGCTGGGAAAGCCTTCGGCATCCATGAACTCTTAGATCAAATCGGCGCGATCATAGGCCCACTCATGGTGGCTTTTCTGATGTTTTCAAGCGACGATTACCATTACACCTTCAAGTTCCTCTTCATCCCGTTTGTGATTCTTTTAGCAGCTTTAACTTACACGTTTAAGAGAATAGGCGCAAAAACAATCATTGAAGGAGAAAAAGCTGAAGGGAGAAGAAAAGGAAGGCTTGAGAAGCCTTTTTACATTTATACTTTAGCTGTTCTCCTCAACACCGTTGGATTAATCACGTATGCGCTTATACTCGGCAAAGCCTCGGAAATCCTTAAACCTTCCGAGCAACAGTGGATTGTACCGCTGATCTATCTGCTCATCCAAGGAGTTGACGCCTCCGTTGCCTTGATTGCAGGATATTCCTATGACAAATTTGGAATCAAAGTTCTGACAATACCATTTATACTTTCCATTTTTCCATCACTCCTTGTTATGGGCAGCAGCGAACTTTCAACCATTCTAATAGCCGCAGTCTTCGCCGGATTGGTTCTCGGAATGCAAGAGTCAATTTATCGAGCAGCCGTTTCAGAGCTAACACCGATTTATTTGAGAGGCACAGCCTACGGAATCTTCAATACGGCTTACGGCGTAGGCTTCCTCATCAGCGGTGCAATATACGGTTTTCTGATGGACGTAAACGCTCCGTTATTTGCGGTCGCCATTTACACCTTTGTAACCCAGCTCATCGCAACGGTTTTCCTACTAAAAGTCTCAAAAGTAAGTAAAGGCAAAGCAGATTTGCTTAATTATAAAGCTTAAAAGTTCGATTATCTACAAGTCTTGACGGTTCAATAGGCGATAGCGTTTTTCAAGACATTTGGTATCCTTATATGCTGATGGCTCCGGTTGGGCATTGATTTTCACACGCTAGGCAAAGGTGGCAATTTTTGGGGTTAGAAATCGCCACTTTACCTGCTTCTGCCTCAAAAACTCCGAATGGGCAGATTTCAACACATTTTAGGCATCCATTACATTTGCCTACGTCAAGGAAGATTTGCGCTGCGCCGCAATCATTGTTAACATTTTCAATTTTTATGCTTTTATATTTAACATTTGATTTTGCCTTTAGTATTTGCATTGCGTTCATGATTTCTGGGTTTTTGCTTAAAGATCTCAGTAGTTCTGGAAGCATTCTCTTTGCCATGAAATAGCTAATTATCCATGTGAGTAAAGTTCCAGCAATTACGCCAAAAGCAATAGTAAGAAAGTTGTAAAAGGCTTCAATTAGACTCATTTCATTCACAAATAGATTTTAACTTTGAGTAGACGTTGCTTCTGCTCCTTCCTTTAACGGAGCATACTCAATTTTTCCCGTAACTTGCAGTACACCCAGCTCAGTATTACCCACAACAAATTTAAGCTTAGTATCAATATTCCATGCCCCTCTTCTTTTCAGCAAAAGCTCAAGTAGGTCAACTAATGTTTTTTGGTTCATACACAGCTCACCTATTTTAGATTAGGATATATCATAATTTAAATGTTATGAAATTCGAAAATCTTATAAGCTAACTTTAGAAATAATCCGCACGCGTCTTTCAAGAACAAACGCGGGAAGGGGAAGTGACTAACGGAACTGGGTATAAGATAGTTCTAACTGCGGATAGAACCCTATTCACGGATTATGGTGGATTTGAGGGTGGAGGATTCCTAACCTGTCTTCCCAGACGTTTTATACCTGACTTTTTCCTTTACCGAGTTTTATGCCCCAAAATTCGTTCTGATGACGGAAGGGCTCTTTACGCGTCGTATTCTTTAAGGAAAATTGAAGCAAGCTTGCTTGTTGGCGGCTTTACTGAAGACGAGGTTGTTGTTGCTCCTCCAGATGAGCTTCACCGAGTTGTAGGAGAGGAAACAAGGGTTGTTGGAATCTCAACTGTTGACCCAAGAGGCTACGCGCCTGTATCCCACACGCTTTGCAGCCTCTTCGGCGGCGGAAAATCTTGCACAGCAACAGAATTTGAAAAACTTCTAGGAAATAAGGCTCTCGAAAAGCATAGAAGCCATTTGCAAATAATTGTAGGAGGCCCAGGTGTTTGGCAAATCTCCAAAGAAGACATGAAAACTCTTGGAATAAACACCATATTTGTTGGAGAAGGCGATGAGTCTGCAGCTGAAGTCTTTAAAAAAGCTGTTGAAGACGAAAAACTTCCACCAATCATATATAATAGGCAGAGCAATCCTGAACACATTCCGAAAATTGTTAACCCCGTAAGGTGTAAGGTGTGGCCATGTTCAGATAACCCGTGGATGTGGACGTGGCTGCCAATTCTGTACACCAACAATGCGTAGATGGATAAGTTTTCCAAAACAGACAATACTGGACGAGGTTATGGTTAATCTTCATGGAGGCAGTCATCACGCCAGCTTCATAACGGATGATGGGCTTCGCTACGGAGCAAAAGGAGTAGAAGTTAATCGCGAGGCAGTTTTGGACTTGTATAAGTCTGTTCTAGCCATAAATGGAATAGACTCCGTAAGCATAGCGCATGCGTCATTTCCAACGATAGTTGAAGCACCAGACCTAATTCACGAACTCAGCGAGATTTGTGGTATCACCAAAAAGGAACCTCTCATCGGACCTCAAATAGGCCTAGAAACAGGAAGCTCTAGACTGATCAGAAAATACATGATTGGAAAGCCGCGGCCGTATAAGCCTGAAGAATGGCCAGAAATAGTTATTCAAGCAACACAAATTCTTAATGACAACTACTGGTATCCATGCACAACCCTCATAATTGGGCTCCCAGACGAAAATGAGGACGATATACTGAAAACCATAGAGCTGATAGATGAACTCAAAGGCTCAAAACAATGGCTCTTCCCACTCTTCTTCGTAGCAATGGGAGGAAGCATACTGGAAAAAGAAAAAACATTCACCTTGGAAGAGATGACTCAAGCCCACTGGGATTTGTTATTCGAATGCTGGGAACACAGTGTAAAATTCTCAAAGGAAATAGTCGACAGACTGTTCAGTTCAGGAAATGTACTGACAAGGAGAATTACAAAGACTTTCGTTAAAAAGGGAATTTCCCTAGCCGAAAAATATCTCGATGAGATAAGGAAAAATCCAGAAATGCTTATGGATTCCTTAAAGAATGTAAAATTAAATTCGATGAAAGAATTAATGAAACATATCTTATAGTGAAGCTACCTTGGGAATATGCTTTTTCTCCTAGTTGATTATATCAAATTTAAATGTCTTAGAACCAACAATATGTGTTAAGAGGCACAGCCATGGCCGAAGTGCTATTAACTGCTGATAGAACCCTAATGAGTGATTATCACCACTATGAATTTGTCGGTTTTGGTACAGCACCGTACGGACTAAGAAAGATAGAGGCTTAGCTCATAAAAGAAGGAATCGACGTTCTGACAGTTGACTCAGATCACTTGAATAAATAACATCGATGACGCCAAGGTTTTAGGAATTCACGTTATGGACCCGTTCGGATTAGGACCGCCTCGAGCACCTTCGCGGCTGTGCTTAAAAAGGAGCCCTTTCTAGCTA
>PIYA01000009.1 GCA_003601785.1 Candidatus Bathyarchaeota archaeon | reverse complement strand
TGTTATCCTAATATTTTTAAAAAGTTTAGTTTTCTTTATTCGTCTTTAGTAGCCTCTTTCTTACAGGCTTCCTTTTCAATCTTGTACCGCATACTTCACATGTCTCGAATTTGTAGTCTGGTGGATATCTTCTATGGCATGCTGGGCAGTATCTCACCCACTCCAAGCGGAAACGGATGCCAAAAGTCGCCAAGGAAGCGAACTTTATTTTCATTTGATTTGCAACGTTCTGTATTGAGTAGTCGTCTGTGGCAACCAGCGGGGAGTACCCCTTCGTTTTAAGTTCTAGGGCTAAAGCTAAAACTTGGAGGTCTGCGTCTGAAAGGAAAAATTTGTCTCCGACAACCTTCGCTGCTGCTTTCACTTTATCCATAAAAATTCTTTTAGGTGTCACAACCAACCTTTAACTTTCCACTATCAACAGCTGTTTTAAACCTAACCCAAGCCATGGAATTTCCAGTTATTTCGCTTCTCACTAGAGGAACGGTGTATTCTTCTTCGCTTATTGAAAACGGGTCGAAACCAGCTATAAAGGCAGATGTGTCTAAAACTAAAACTTTTTTAGCTAACTTATCCGTTAGATCTTTCCTCCCCGAGCGAAGAGAAGTCGGCTTCTCAGGCGACTATAAAAGTTTTCTTTAAATCTTATGAATGAAGTCTCATATTTGGAACGTGTAACGGTTAAGGTTGGAAGCTTCGAAGTTACAATCTGACGGTAGTGTCCATCAACAACCACTGAAATTCTTTTCGGCTTAACAACTTCCACAGTGATGCTTGAATCCGCCGGGAAAACTATCGGGCGGAAAATGCCTAATGCACAGACAGGTGTTAAAACAAAAGCGTCTAAATCTAGATCTAAAACTGGGCCTCCTGCTGAAAGGGAATAACCTGTAGAGCCTGTCTGTGTTGCTATCATCAATCCATCTGCTTGGCAATTTAAAATCGGTTTTCTATCTTTCAAAATTCGAGCGTAAAGCAGCTTCGCCGGTTCATCTGTTGCGATAAGCACCTCATTTAGGGCGTTCGGAAGCTTCAAGTCATCTGCAGCTATGGAAAGCTTCATACATTTTTCAAGTGAGAATTCTCCTCTTAGACATTTGTCTACCGCGTTTAAGGCATTTTTCGGCTCTACCTCGGTAAGAAAACCTCGAACACCCATGTTTATCGTAAGTATTGGCGGTTCAGGTTTGGGAATCGACAGACATGTTCTTAAAATTGTTCCGTCTCCACCAATCGTGATTATAAAATCGGTTTTCATCCTTTCAAGAGACACCATTTTTCCTTTTGTTTTTAATTTTTCTGCCAAAGTTTCCTCTATAAAAACCTCCAATCCTTTGGCTTTCAAGTGTTCAGCCAGCTTCTCCGCAAGTTTTATAGATTTCCTTTTGTCAAAACGGGCAACCAAACCAGCGTTTTTGAACAACTATCACACCTTTTGAGTATGTGCAACACCTTAATCTATATATGGGTGTTGCTTAAAATTGTGTGGATAAGACTATAAAAGATGGTGGATGGCGTGTGAGCAAACCTGTTGGTGTCGGAAGTTTACGTGTCGGCGGCTACATAATCGTTGATGGTGAACCATGCCGTATAGTTGATTTAACAAAATCAAAACCTGGAAAGCATGGTGCAGCCAAGGCTAGGATAGTGGCCATCGGCATTTTTGATGGGGTTAAAAGAAGTTTTGTCAAACCAGTTGACGCAAATGTAGAGGTGCCGATAATCGAGAAGAGAACCGGTCAAGTTTTCGCCATGACGCCTTCCGGGGTTCAAATTATGGATTTGGAAACCTATGAGTATTTAGATGCGCCTTTTCCAGAAGACGAGGATTTGAAGGCGAAGCTTACACCTGGAGTTGAAATTGAATACTGGCGAATACTTGGAAGAGTGAAAATCGTTAGGACAAAATGAAAAGGAGAAGCTATTTCCACCATTCCCAACTCAGCTTTTTGAATCCTAAATAAAGAATTGACAAGATAACTCCCCAGCTTAAGGCTATGCCAGCCGCCTCAAGGATCAAATTGTCGCTGAGGTAGCTGTAGCTCGCCCAAGCACTTACCCCACATAAACCAACCAACAGAAGAATGAACATAGCACACTGAATTGCACGTTCCGCTGCCAAGGCACTCTCATCTCACTTAAATTTATCTCTAGATTTTAGCAGAGCATACTGTTAAAATTTTCGTTAAACTTATCCTATGCTGTGCAGATAAACTCTTAAAGCCGATGATGTGATAAGAGCCATCGGACTTGTGAAGACTCTTAACACTGAGGCTTCCGAAGCCTATTCGACTGGAATTTCATATTCATGTTTTCTTGGCAGATGAACCTCCAAGATTCCTTTTTTAAAGCGAACCTCCATTTTGTCCATGTACACGGGCACTGGAATGTGCGTGTGGCAGTAAAATGTTTGGAATTCACCGTCGTAATGGGTTATGCCGAAATCGTCGAATCTCACTTTGCGTTTCATCCTAGCCTTTATTTCAAGTGTGTTTTTGTCTAGGGGCTTAACTTGGATTGTGTTCTCCTCAGCGTAGGGTAAATCAACGGTCACTATCACTTCATCTGGGGTAACCATTACATCGCGAAGCGGTTCCATTGTGCTGGCTCTTCTGTCCCAGCTTGGTTTCTCAATAATCGTTTCTCTAAACTTTTCAGCCCACTCTTCCAAGTTTTCAAAGTACTCATCAATTATGTCGAAGATTGAACGCCTTCTTTTTCTTACAGACATTTTGCTATGCCCCCTATGAAACATACAATGGAATATCGTATTCCTGCGTTTTCTTCATCTTCGAAAGCTCTTGCTGGGTTCTCCTCATAACATCCCTTGCTCTTAAACGGATTTCCTCACCTTTCTCTAAAAGCTTTGAAATATCCACCTTTATCCCTGTAACGTTAGCCAACTCCTTCAATATTTCTGCGGCTGCTTGGGGGTCCGGATAGTTAAAGAAGCATTGTGCAAGCAGCGTGATGGCTGGTAAACCCATTTTGGCACAGTATTGCAACATTATGGCTTGGGGACCCACCATATATCCTTCCTTTAGCACTGCTATGCCTTTATCCTGAACCGCTTTCAGCATTTCCGGGGTTGATGCGGCGGCAAACACCTTAAGTTGTTCAAGGTCTTGTCTGTTCTGAACGGGGATACCGCTCATTGATATCATGACCTTAACGTTTTTGCTTTTACCCCAGTCAATTAAAGCGTGCATCACGGGATAGATGACGTCTGCAGATATGGCTGTTTCAGAAACAGCCAGAAGAATACTATGGTTTCCAAAAATCCTTATCGGCGAATGTGGTAATCCTTCATGTAGGACGATAAGCGGTGGCAACAATTTTGAATCCAAATACGCCACTTCGGTTAGTCCAAGTTCGGAAATCATGTGTGAAGCCGCTATGACTCCAACTAATCCAACGTCTGGAAAGCCGAAAAGCATGACGGCGCCCGGTGAAACCTCTTTCTTCTCTATGATTTTAACGCTTTCACTCAACGTTAAACCTTCCAAATACTGCTAGGCTGAACATCATGTAAAAAGTTTATGGAATGTTTCAGCTAACAACGTATTTAAAGGCGTGAAGGATTTTAAATCTGGAGAAAACCATGGCTCTAGAACGTTTAGGCTCCTCGCTTCATGCAGCGTTAAGGAAAATTTTCAGAGCTTCCATCGTTGATGAGGCTGCTGTTAAAGAGCTTGTACGCAACATACAACGTTCTCTGCTTCAAGCAGATGTAAACGTTAAACTTGTTCTTGACATTTCCAAACGGATAGAGGAAAGAGCCCTAAAAGAGAAAATTCCACCTGGAATTTCAAGGCGTGAACACGTGATAAAGGTTGTTTATGAAGAATTAACACGTTTTCTCGGAGAAAAACCTGTTCCTATGAAAATTGAACCGGGGAAAAAGAAGGTAATAATGCTCGTTGGAATTCAAGGATCTGGAAAAACAACGGCTGCAGCTAAACTTGCGAGATACTTCCAGAAGAGAGGTTTAAAACCTGCTTTGATATGTGCAGACACCTACCGTCCCGGAGCATACGCACAGCTTCAGCAGTTAGCGAGCAAAATAAGCGTTCCCTTATACGGAGAACCGAAGAAGAAAGACCCCGTTAAAATAGCTATTAACGGTTTAAAACAATTTAGCGATAAGGATGTGGTTATCATTGACACCGCTGGTCGCCACAAAGAAGAGCACGAACTAATCAAAGAGATGAAGGTGCTTGAAAAGAAGATCAAACCAAACGAGGTAATGCTAGTTATCGACGGCACAATCGGTCAGCAAGCAATGACTCAGGCGAAAGCCTTCAACGAAGCCACACCTATAGGTTCAATTTTAGTGACAAAGCTGGACGGTTCAGCGAGGGGAGGCGGCGCCCTCTCCGCGGTTGCAGCTACAGGAGCGCCTATAAAATTCATCGGCACCGGAGAAAAAATAGGTGATATAGAGCCTTTTATTCCGTCTCGTTTCGTCGGTAGACTCTTGGGCATGGGTGATCTGGAAACATTACTTGAAAAAGTGCGAGAAGCCGAAATAAAGGTTCCAGAGAAAAAGGCAAAGGCTATCCTGAGCGGAAAATTCACGTTAACAGACATGTACGAGCAGTTCGAAGCCATGAAAAGCATGGGACCTTTCAGAAAGCTTCTGAAAATGCTTCCAGGCATGTCGTATGATGTGCCGGAAGAAATGCTTGACATGGCTGAGGACCGTTTGGAAAAATGGCGTGTGATGATTCAGTCCATGACGTCTAAAGAGAAGGAAAACCCGAAAATTTTCAACGCTTCAAGGATAAGGCGTGTAGCGAGAGGTTCCGGAACAAGTGAAAAAGAAGTTAAGGAGCTTCTTAAGCAATATTCAATGATGCGTCGAATGCTGAAAACTTTCCGAAGGAAAAAGAAGCTCCCGTTCTTTGGGAAAGGACTTCCAAAAGGGTTCAAGTGATTTTGCTGAGTGTAGAAGGATAAAAACATGGATGTTTTAGGGAAAGCTTTAGAGATGCTTGAAAGCTATCCGCTGTGCGATCACTGTCTAGGAAGGCAATTTGCACTGCTTGGGCACAGCTTAGAAAACGATGAAAGAGGCAAGGCTATAAAGACTGTTTTGACGCTTAAAGCTCATGCGCTTGCACTTTCAAGTAGTGAGGAAGGTGTGCGAGCCCTGAAAATTCTAGCAACAAATGGTTTTTCCGAAACAGCGAAAAAACTGTTGCACAAAATGAAAAAGCGGATTCCAAAAAAGAGTTTACCTGAAAAGTGCTTTTTATGTGAAAACAGATTTGAAACAATAGACGCGTTGGTGGAAAAAGCTTGCAAGAAACTTGAAGACTACGAGTATAGCAGCTTTTTAGTGGGTGTAAAGTTGCCTGTGGATGTGGAGGAACGGGAAGACGAGTTCAAGGCCAAGTTTGAGGTAAGTTATGGAGAAAACATGAGGAACGAGTTTGGGAGGGTTATAGGGAAAAAAATCGTTGAACGCACCGGGAAAAACGTGGAATACAAAAAGCCTGAAGTGGTTGTGCTCGTTAACCCTTTCACTGGAAGAATAAACCTTCAAATAAACCCGCTTTACATCGCTGGGAGATACAGAAAACTTGTTAGGGGCATACCTCAATCAAAATGGTTGTGTCCGTACTGCCGTGGAAAAGGTTGCGAGAAATGCAACTGGACTGGAAAGTTATATCCAGAATCGGTGGAGGAACTGATTGAGAAACCTTTTTTGGACGCAACGATGGGTGTGAAAGCTTTGTTTCACGCTTCGGGAAGAGAAGATATAGACGCTCGAATGCTTGGAAACGGCAGGCCTTTCGTGATAGAAATTATCAAGCCTAAAAAGCGGTTCTTAGATCTGAAAGAAATTGAGGATGCGGTGAACGATTATGCAAAAGGCAAAGTTGAAGTTTCAGCTTTGGAATTCGCGGACAAAGACACTGTCAGAAAACTGAAAAAAGCAGAGTCTGCACAGAAAGAATACTCTGTTCTAATAGAGTTTGAAAGGGCAGTCACAGCCAGAGACTTGAGGTTGTTAGAGGAAAAATTGACAAACTCTATAATAAAACAGAGGACCCCCCTACGTGTTCTGCATAGAAGAGCGAATCTAACACGAGAAAAGTACATATACGAGGTTAAGATAAAGAAATTGTCGCCTAAAAAGGCTGAGATGAGAATACGCTGCCAAGGAGGACTGTATGTTAAAGAATTGGTGACTGGGGATGAAGGAAGAACCACACCCAGCGTTTCGGAGATTCTGCAAAACAAAGCGAAGCCTATAAAACTTGATGTTTTAAACGTGTTTATGAAAAAGTAAAGGTGGGAAAATGAAAAAATCGAAAGGATACAGGACAAGAACACGGCGGCTCCTAAAGAAGAAGCCTCGCGAAAAGGGAAAGCTAAGAATGAGCAAACTGCTTCATCAGTATCAACCTGGAAACCATGTGGTTGTTAAAATAGACCCGAGCGTCCATAAAGGGATGCCTCATAAACGGTACCATGGAAAGGTAGGCACAATAATTGATAAACGTGGTCGAAGCTATATCGTGAGTGTTAGGCAAGGAGACGCCGTTAAAGAAATAATTGTCAGACCGGAACACTTAGAACCCTACAAGGAATGATTTGAATGTCTGAAAAGAAAGAAACTGGGAAAAACCTCACAATTCCGGAGGTAAAAAAACTGCTTGAATCTTTAGGAGAAGAGAATCTGGATCAATTCCAAAGGCGGACACTTGATTACGCATCAAAATTTTCTAAAGTTGACGCTGAGGCAGCGGAAAAACTGGTGAAGAAACTCGTTGAGGAATTCGGTTTGGAGGAGGAAGAAGCTGTTCAAGTTGTTAACTGTATGCCTGCTAGTGTCGAAGAACTAAGGGTTTTCCTTGCAGGTGGTCGCAGAATTATTGAGACGTCAAAACTGGACGCCATAGTTAACCTTTTGAATGAACATCGGAAATTGAAATAAGCGATTTAACCACTAATTTTAAACAGTGAAGTTAAAGGGAATATTATGGAGAAGAGATACGAAGAGTACGCTTACGTCTTAGATTTTCTGCCTCACGGCCGCCCGGGGATACGGCCTTCTGGGAGGGCTGGTTATAGAGCGGGAGCTTTGGTTCAACTTGTGGGTGAGGAGTTCTTTACGCTTTTAGAGGCTCTTGCTAAAGAAGGGGTTGTGCTTAAGTCTCATGACCGTGTTTATGTTGGAAAGGAGGCGCGTAAGGAAATAACCTACATTATTGGACGGATAGGCTATGACGAGTTAACAGCAACCGCGAAGATGGAGCTTCCAGCCGTTATACGTAGAATCGTGGAGAACCGTGAAAAATGGTTTGTCAACTTCTTTAACACAGCACAAGCCGTAACGCCAAGAATGCATGCTTTAGAGTTGATTCCCGGGATTGGGAAAAAGTACATGTGGCAAGTCATCAACGAACGTGAGAGAAAACCATTTGAAAGCTTCGAGGATCTGCAGAAACGCACTGAGCTTCCCAACCCTGCTAAACTTATCACTAAGAGAATTTTAGAGGAATTGGCTGGTGAAAGCAAGTATCGGCTGTTCACAAGGTCACGTTAAAATAAGAAAACACTTTGGTAACCGTTCATGAGTCTTCTGGAAAAAACGAAGCTTTTACTTCGACGCTACCGAATATTCCCGAAGAAGTCTTTGGGACAAAATTTCATAGTGGATTCTTCAATCTTCAACGTGATAGCCGATTACGCGTCACTAAACCAAGCCGATGTGGTGTTGGATGTTGGTGCGGGTTTGGGTTTTCTGACACGTTTTTTGGCTGGTAGATGCAAAACCGTTCTGGCTGTTGAACTTGACGCTAGGCTTGTTAAGGTTCTGCGTGAACAGTTAAAGAATTTATCCAACATAAGAATAATCAAAGGAGACGTCCTTAAAACAGAGATTCCAAAGTTTAACAAAGTTGTTTCCATTCCACCGTACCACATTTCTTCATCTCTCCTTCTTTGGCTCTTCAACAAAAGTTTTGACTGTGCCGTTCTGGTCTTTCAAAAAGAATTCGCTGAACGTCTCATAGCTCATGTTGGCAGTGAACACTATGGATGGCTAACGGTTGTTGCTTACTATCATGTTGAAGTTGAACTTTTAGATAATGTCCCAAGATGGATGTTTCACCCTCAACCGGAAGTAGACTCGGTGATTGTGCGTTTAAAACCGAAGAAACCTCCACCTTTCACTTTAAAAAGTAAAGAGTTTTTCAGAAGGCTCACCCGTGCACTATTCACCCATCGCAATAGAATAGTTAAAAACGCGGTCTTGCCTATCATAAAAAGTATGCATCTTTCTAACGTGGAAAAAATCGCTGAATCCCTTCCATTCCACGACAAACGAGTTAGAGAACTGGCACCAGAAGACTTTGGAGCTTTAGCAAATGCACTCACTGAGTAAAAAAGTGTTTTTTGCAAACTACACCTTTCATGTATCAGAAAGCGTTTACGAACCAGCAGAGGACTCCTTCCTCTTCGCTGAGAACCTGAAAGTGCCTGACGGCGCATCCGTAATTGACATGGGCACAGGATGCGGTATACTTGGCATAATCGCCGCGGAAAACGCTTCAAAAGTTGTTGCTGTGGACATAAACCCTCATGCTGTCCGATGTGCAAAAAAGAATGCAAAACTGAACAATGTTGAAAACAAGATGTTTTTCCTGCGAGGAGACCTGTTTACACCTATAAAACTAGGAGAAAAATTTGACTTAATACTTTTTAATGCGCCTTATCTGCCCTCAGAACCTCTTGTGGGTAAATCATGGCTGGAACAAGCTTGGACTGGCGGGGTTAACGGCAGAGAACTCATCGACCGCTTCATAAACGAGGTTCCGCAGTATTTAGAGAAGAACGGCTGTGCTCTTTTGATGCAGTCATCCCTTTCTAATGTTGATGAAACTTTAAGGAAGTTTGAGGAAAACGGGTTGAAAGCTGTTATTATTGCAGAGCAAGATGTGCCGTTTTTTGAAACAATAGTTCTTGTGAAAGCCCAGAGTCAAACTTAGCTGTTCTCTCCTAAAACACTTGGACAAATTCGCGAATCTTTCCACAAACACCGCGTCTGTAAATTGCACTTTCTCCGCAATATTCACAACTCATAAAGGTTCCCTACTCGCTCTCTTTTCTGAGTTTTTGTTAAAAAGCTATATAACACGAGAGTTCAGTATTGCTAAAAAGCGTTTGGAGGAAACTCTCGCATGTGCGTCTTAGGTAAGGATAAACTCAAAGAACTTATTGAAAAATACAAGTGTATATACCCGTATGACTACAACCTTCTGGATGGAGACGGTTATGTTTTAACGGTCAAGGAAGAAACATCCCTCAACTATCTAGAACATAAAAACCTAATATCCTACGAGATAGTTTTCACTCCACCAGACTTCGTCGCACACCTGACAGCCAAAAGCAAGTATGGGAGAATGGGATTATCCTTCCTAAACGCGGCGAAAGTTCACAGCGGATTCATCGGAAGACTCGCCCTAGAACTCGTAAACTTGAGCAACGACCGCAGTCCAATAACCATTAAACGTGGAGACCCTTTCATGCATATAGAGTTCATAAGAAGAGAAGGTGCTCCCTCACCATACATGGGACAGTATCAATTCCAATATTTAACCGACGAGGAACTGCGGATGTACATTCCAATTCTGAAAAAGGTCTTTCCAAACTATGAGGAACTCGCCAAAACATGGTTCAAGAACAAACAGCCACCTTAAAATAAATCTGAATCTTTAAAACTTATCCAAAATTCATAACTTTAATCAAGAGCGCCGTTGAGCAAATTGTTTAAATATTACGGTCAGCGTATGCTGAAGGGGAACCAAGGATGCGAGCGCGTAATTACAGAGCTGTCAAAGGACAGCCCTATGCAAGAAAAGATTTTGTTAAGGGCTTCCCACAGCCGAAAATAACCAAATTCACCATGGGAAACCCTAAAGCAAAATTCGAATACCAAGCTAAGCTTATAGCGTTAAAAAGGGCTCAGATTCGACACAACGCCTTAGAAGCCGCACGCATAGCCACAAACCGTTATTTAATGGAAAAACTTTCTAAAGATTACTGTTTGCGCATTCATCCTTACCCGCACATAATCCTGAGAGAAAACAAAATGATTTTTGGCGCTCATGCAGACCGTCTTCAAGACGGTATGAGGCGGGCTTTTGGAAAACCCATTGGGACAGCTGCCCGTGTAAAACCCAAACAAACAATAATGGTGGCTCATGTGAACGCGGATGGTGTTGAAGTCGCAAAAGAAGCCCTAAAGCGTGGAGCCGCCAAGCTTCCCATTCCGTGTAGGATAGTCATTGAAAAAGCACAGGTAGAAGAGGTGAAAGCATCATGACCGAGATGAGAAAAGATTTAGTGATATGGTTCGAAGACCTGAGAAGAACGGATGTACCTTCAGTGGGAGGCAAAAACGCAAACCTAGGTGAAATGATAAGCGCCGGAATTCCTGTTCCACCGGGCTTTGCGGTGACAGCTTATTCCTACAAGAAATTCATTGACGAAGCAGGTATAGCCGACAAAATCTATGAAATTCTAAGGGAAACAGTAGTCAACCCAAATGACCCTAAACA
Source organism: Candidatus Bathyarchaeota archaeon (assembly GCA_003601785.1). Lineage (GTDB taxonomy): Archaea > Thermoproteota > Bathyarchaeia > Bathyarchaeales > Bathycorpusculaceae > PIYA01. The sequence goes on along the minus strand of PIYA01000009.1, from coordinate 4,770 downwards.
GTACGAGATGGCTTCTAAAAAAATCCGTGAACTCATTGAGTCAACACCCATGCCCAAAGATATCGAAAACGCCATCAGACAAGCATATGAAGAACTCTGTAAAAGGTTAAATGCAAATGATGTTCTCGTTGCTGTAAGGTCAAGTGCGACCGCTGAGGATCTGCCTGATGCGTCTTTTGCCGGGCAACAAGAAACTTATTTGAACGTTAAAAGCGCCGATGAAGTTATAGCAAAAACTGTTAAGTGTTGGTCAAGTCTCTTCACACCGCGAGCAATATTTTACCGTGCTCAAAAAGGGTTTGCACACGAGAAGGTCTTCATAAGCGTTGGAATACAAAAAATGGTGAACTCCAAAGCGGCTGGTGTAATGTTTACGATAAACCCTGTGACCGGAGACCCTACAAAAATAGTTATTGAAGGCAACTATGGGTTAGGCGAATCCGTGGTTTCAGGCGCGGTTACACCAGATGATTACGTGGTAGATAAGAACACCTTAAAGATTATTGATAAGAGAATAGCCAAGAAGACTGTACAGTACGTTCGCGACCCAAACACGGGGGAGACCATACATACCGAAGTTCCACCTGAAAAACAAGAGCAACCATGCCTAACAGATGAAGAGATTCTTAAACTAGCAGAGCTTGGAAAACGCATCGAAGAGCATTACGGAAAACCACAAGACATTGAATGGGCAATAGACCGTGACTTACCGTTCCCAGAAAACGTTTTCATAGTACAGTCGAGACCAGAAACCGTCTGGAGCACAAAACTTGCCAAGCCAGAGAAGATAGAGGTTGAAACCACGAAAGCCCCAGAAGAGCTAAAAGTTGTTGTCAAAGGCATAGCCGCTGGCAAAAGAGGATTTGGAGCCGGCGTGGCAAAAGTCGTCTTAAACCCTGAAGAAGCTGGCAAAGTGATGCAAAAAGGTGACGTATTAGTCACGGAGATGACGAATCCGGATTATGTGCCATTCATGAAGATTGCGGGAGCCATAGTCACAGATAAGGGTGGAGTAACATGCCACGCAGCCATAGTAAGCAGAGAACTAGGCATACCCTGTGTTGTGGGAACGGGAAACGCTACGGAGCTTATGGTCACTGGTAAAGAGTACACCGTGGATTCGAGGAGCGGAGTTGTCTATGAAGGTATACTGCCAACCCTAACAGAACAGCTAACCTCTGCAACTCAAGCGGCATCACCAACGGGTGCAGTGGCAGGCGGTTCCACGGTTCAAGCAGTTCCGGTTACCGCCACAAAAATCTACATGAACCTTGGCGTTCCGGAGAAAATCGAGGATTATAAGGACTTACCCTTTGAAGGAATAGGACTGATGCGTATAGAATTCATATTAGCCAGCTACATAGGTGAGCATCCACTTTATTTAATAGAGACTGGTCAATCTCAAAAGTTCGTGGACAAACTCGCAGACGGCATAGCAACGGTTGCACGGGCTATACAGCCAAGACCTGTTGTTGTACGTTTCAGCGATTTCAAAACAAACGAGTACAGAGAACTCAAGGGCGGAGAGAAATACGAAATCGTGGAGGCTAACCCCATGTTGGGCTGGAGAGGATGCAGCCGTTACATAAGCAAATGGTACGAGAAAGCCTTCAGACTTGAATGTAAAGCGATCAAGAAATGCCGTGAAGAATGGGGTCTCAAAAACGTCTGGGTTATGCTTCCAGTTGTCCGCACAGTCTGGGAGGCTAAAAGATGCTTAGAAATCATGCGTGAAGAGGGATTAGAAAGATCAAGAGACTTCAAAGTCTGGTTTATGGCTGAAACACCATCCATAGCCATACTTGCAGATGAGTTCTCAAAGCTTTGCGACGGCTTCTCCATAGGCTCAAACGATATGACACAAGGAATCCTCATGATCGACAGAGACTCAGAACGCTTAGGGCAGATGGGATACTTCGACGAGAGAGATCCAGCTGTAAAAAGGATAATCGCTCACCTAATCAAAGTGGCTCACGAAAACGGATGCACAGTCTCAATATGCGGTGAAGGCCCATCAAACCTACCGGACTTCGCAGAATTCCTTGTGAGAGCAGGAATAGACAGCATCTCAGTGAACGCAGACGCCGTGATATCCACCAAGAAACACGTTGCAAGCATAGAACAGAAGATGATTCTTGAAAAACTTGCGGAACTACAGGAAAAAGTTTCCGGTCACACGGTCAAAAAACCAAAGCAAGACTGGGAATGGACTCCCAGATGGGAGCAGTAGAGTAGCAATTTTTTTTATTTTCCATTTACCATTTAATTATCGGTGTTCTCTCAGAAGCGTGTATGTATGAAAAAGTTTGATTTTGAAGAAGAGAGGGTAAAACAAGAAATAGCAAAACTTGGTGCAAAACGGGTCTTAATTCAACTTCCTGAAGGCTTAAAACCGGAAGCAACACGCCTAGCAAACATCGTGGAAAAAGCTGGAGCTTTACCAATAGTCTCCGCTGATCCCTGCTACGGAGCTTGCGACCTAGCAACGGCTGCAGCTCAAAGTCTAAACGCTGACCTAATAATCCATTACGGCCACGCAAAACTGCTAAAACACGAACCTGTTCCAACGGTTTACGTCGAAGCCAGAGCAACCGTAAACGTGGACGCCGCCGTTGAAAAAGCTTTGCCGTTGCTGGAGAAATGGCGCAAAATAGGTTTAGCCACAACAGTTCAGCACGTGCAAACTCTGGACGAGGTTCGAGAGTTTTTACTTAGAGCCGGAAAAACCGTGATCATAGGCGACGCTGGACGCATGAATTATCCAGGACAAGTCATCGGATGCGACTACAGCAACGCCAAATCAATAGCAAAAGAGATTGAAGCCTTCCTGTTCATAGGAGGTGGAAAGTTCCACGCCTTAGGTGTGGCATTGTCAACGTCGAAACCAACTATAATCGCTGACCCATACGAAAAAAGAGCCTATTCAATCAATGAAGAGGCTCGAAAAGTTCTCAAACAACGATGGGCAAGCATAGAAGAAGCAAAGAAAGCAAAAATATTCGCGGTTCTGGTTGGGTTAAAAATCGGGCAGAAGAGGCTGGAGACCGCCTTAACCATAAAAGAGAAACTTGAGAAAACAGGGAAAAAAGCCTACATTTTCGCTATCAGAGAGATAACTCCGGAAATCTTAATGGAATTTCCAAAGGTGGACGCTTATGTGAACACTGCATGTCCGAGAGTATCCTTAGATGACGCTTCAAAGTTTCAAAAACCGGTGCTTACAATTAATGAGGCAAGAGTGCTTGTCGGTGAAATATCCTGGGAGGAGCTATGCAGAAAAGGCTTGTTCGAAAGTTAGAGTTAGAAATGCTTCTCTCACAAGTCAAGCCACATCCACATCCCAAACCAAACCTAGAACAATACACAATACCCGCAAGCATTGCCGCAAACATACTATATATTGCAGCTTACACATACAATGACATCATAAACAAAAATGTTCTAGACTTGGGCTGTGGCACAGGAAGGCTCGCTATCGGAGCGGCTTTTCTTGGGGCAAAACAAGTTGTAGGCGTAGACATAGACAAAACCGCTGTTAAACTAGCTTTCAAAAACTCCGTAGAAAACGAGTTGAAGGATAAGTTGCAATGGGTTGCTGCAGATATAAATGCCATAAGAGGAAAATTCGACACGGTTCTACAGAACCCTCCATTTGGAGTGCAAAAACGTAGAGCCGACCGGAACTTTCTCAAAAAAGCCATGGAACTAGGCAACAAAGTATATTCACTGCACAAAAGCTCACATAAAAATAAAGACTTCATCAAAAAATTGAAATCAGCCAATATTGTATCCGTTTCCCCTTCTCTATTTCTTAAGAAGTTCATCAAAAACCACGGTGGAGAAATCAAGGCTGTTTACACCATGCTAATGACAATTCCACACATGTTTTTCTTTCACCAGAAAAAGAAGCATGAGTTCGCGGTGGACTTATATGTTATAGAAACAAGATGAAAGGTCATGGTAAAAACAATATTCGTCTGTCTTGAAGTAGGTCCAGAAGCGACAGGTGCTTTTGTTCCAACATGTCCTGGTTGCTGGGTTTTTGGACGAACGCCGAAAAGAGCCTTAAAAAAGGTGAAAGTTGCGGTTGCTGATTGGTTTAAATGGTTGGAAAAGCATGGAGAGCCTTTTCCAGCTGAAATGGAAGATTTTAAGATAGAAGTTGGAGAAATGTTAAGGGTAACCTATAACCCAGTTAAAGCAGGCAAACCAGAACCTCTCTTCTGGTCTGAAGTGCTTCCAATCACCAAAAAAGACATCGAAAAAGTCATTCGTTTGATGCAATATTCTCGTGAAGACTGTTGAAAATTGTCTCCAACCTACCCGATACTTGTCTAGACTGGCAACCTCCAAACAAACCGCGCACAATAAGAAATTGCCTTCGGCATATAGCACACGTCGAAATATGGTACATCACCCGCCTAAACATAGAACTGCCGAGCAAAAATCCACGAAACGTGTTCAAACTACTCAATTACACACGTAAATTGGTAATTAAAACCTTAGAAAATTTTCCACGTGATAAGATGCGAGGAATTTTTCAACCAAGAAAAGATCCAAGCCCTACCTGTAACCTATGGACCGCTAGAAAAATGCTGCGGAGATTTGTAGATCACGAAAGATTACACACAAAATACATCCAAAAAATTTTAGGAATGTACAAGAAAGAGTTTTCTAACCAGCAAAAGGTTTATTGAGAAGCACGCAAAAGGGTGAGATACAAACATACTTCAGATAGTAAAGTGAACCTACATGAATTCCCAGTTATCT
>PIYA01000076.1 GCA_003601785.1 Candidatus Bathyarchaeota archaeon | reverse complement strand
CTGAAACAGCAGAAAGCACTAGAAGCGGAACGTCTAAAAAGGGAGAGACAACCAAAGAAAAGTAAGGGATGGACAAAAGGCAAAACATTCGCGGTAGTCTTCGCGTTCCTGTTAATTATAGGAATCTACGGCGCATGGCAATACTCACAATCATCGCCAAGTGGCAGCGGTCAAAATCAAAACACTAACAGACAAAAAGCACCATTATTCACACTAACCGACATCGACGGAAACAATGTTTCTCTTGAAAACCTCACAGGAAAAGTCGTCATTCTGGACTTCTTCTACGTTGGATGCCCGCACTGTCCTGACGAGTTTGTTGAATTAGAACAGATTTACAAAACCTACAGTAGCGAAGACATTACCATAATATCCATAAGCGTTAACCCAGATCAAGATACTGTTGACCGTCTCAGAGAATACAAAACGGGACCAAACCAGTATACTGATGTACATTATCAAATATACTGGACAATAGCGAGGGATACCATTGGGATATGGCAAGAATATAACATCCCTGGTACGCCTACAACAGTAATTATTGACAAGGAAGGGTACATTTCCCCAAACAGCCCCTTTGTAGGAGTTACCGCTGCTTCGGTTTTAAAAAACGAGATAGATTCGCTACTCTATAGGTGAAATTATATGAAAAAAGTGCACCTCCATATACTATCTAACTTGAAGATTAAACTTCTTTTATTCATAGTTTTCTTTATCATAACATTATTCAACACTGGTGAGTACCAAACAATAGAAGCGCTAGTCAAGTTTGTCTGCACTTCCTGCGTAGGAATAGGTTAAAGCGAGGTAATTTTTTGAAGCTTAAGAATAAGAGAAGACTTACACAAATTATTGCTTTGGGCTTTGGTTGTTTCAAACTTGGGGTTTTTCCGCATTTTGAAAACTGGTTTTGTCTGTCCATTTCTTTACTGTTATGGCTGTCCCTTCGCAACGTTTGGCTGTCCGATAGGAATAATTCAAAACTTCATAGTTTATAGGCAGATTCCATGGTTTGCAATCGGTTCTTTAGGCGTTTATGGAACGCTCTTGGGAAGAGCCTTCTGCGGTTGGGCTTGTCCCTTCGGAGCCTTACAAGACCTGCTCAACTATTTAAGAGGCGGAAAGAGCTTCAGGGTTAAGCCTTTCTGGTACACGAAGTTTATTGTTTTGTTCGCCGTTTTGGGAGCTGCATGGTATGCTTTAGACACTGTTTTCTGCAAGCTCTGCCCTTCAGGCTCACTCTTCGGAGCCATAATCTTCCGTTTGCGTTATCCAACCTACACGTCAACGTTCAGCCAACCGTTTTACATCCACATGTTCACGCTTATCTTAACGGTTGTTCTGGCTTTGCTTATCAGCCGTTTCTGGTGTCGCTACCTATGCCCCCTAGGAGCCATAGCTGGAGCCTTCAACAAGGTAAGCATAGTAAACATAAGCCTAGACGCTGACAAATGCAAAAAATGCAACGCTTGCCTAGACGCTTGCAGAATGGGAATAACCAAGCTTGAGGACATCGGAAACTCAACAGACTGCATCTTATGCGGAAGATGCGTTGAGGCTTGCCCCACAAAGGCTTTACATTTCACAGTGAAAAAGTAAAGTTCACAAGTGAGAAAAGATGCGTGGAAAAGCCGAATTAAAGTTCATAGGAACCGTTGAAAAAGCTGGTGAAGAAGAGGCTGAAGTGCGGATTTTCCCAGAGTTCTGCAGGGGACTAAAAGGAATCGAAGGCTTCTCCCACCTGATACTGCTTTACTGGATGCACATGCGGGACAACGCAGAAGAGAGAAGCGTCTTACAAGTTTTCCCAAGAGGAAGCCTAGGAAAAGTGAAGGTCGGAGTCTTCGCTTGCAGAAGCCCATCCCGTCCAAACCCGATAGGCTTATGCGTCGTGAAACTGTTGAAGGTGGAAAACTGCGCTTTAACCGTTGAAGGGTTAGACGCCTATGAAGGCTCGCCAATAATAGACATAAAACCATACATCCAAAGAAGAGACTCCGTTCCAAAAACTTATGCTCCAGAATGGATATCCAGATAAATCGTTAAAGGTGAAAGTGAAATGAAAAGCGTGGATTCCGTCAAAATAACCACAGTCGTTGACAACGACGTGTGGATGAAAGGATTATCGTCAAGCTGGGGACTCTCCTTCTATGTCGAAACGTTCAAAGAAAACAAGAAACAACACACGGTTCTGATGGACGTAAGCGGTTCATTCCCAACCTTTCACAAAAACGCTGAAAAACTGAACTTAGACCTAACAGCGGTTGAAGCGGTTTTCATCTCCCACTGGCACGGAGACCACTGCGGCGCATTAAGCCAAGTCCTACCATTAATAAAGCATGCGGTTCCGGTTTACGTTCCTTCAGCAGACACCTTCGGAATGAGAGAGATAGAAAGCGTAAACGGAAAACCCGTCGTATGCTCACAGCCAACAGAGTTCATGGAAGGCTTGATGTCAACAGGTGAAATCCCGATAAGCGTCAGCGAACATTCACTCATAATCAACGTTAAAGAAAAAGGCTTAGTCGTTCTCGTCGGATGCAGCCACCCAGGAATAATCAACATCTTAAAGCGTGCAAAGCAAGTTTCAAACGTAGACAAAGTTCACGGGGTTACGGGAGGATTCCACATATCCGGCACAAACGTTGGTTTGAGAGTCGGAGAGTTCTTGAAAGAACTGAAAGTTGAGATGGCTTCACCGTGCCATTGCACAGGTTACGACGCTAGAAATGGAATAGCAAAAGTTATGGGAGAAAAATACGTCAAAAACGGCTCTGGAAAAATCATAACAATCGGTTAAACCTATTAATCTGTGCAACTAACATTTGAGAACAGTGCTTCAGAACATGAAAACAGCAATAGAAGTTGAAGGTTTAACCAAAAGTTTCGGCGAAATCATAGCGGTAAACCACATCAACTTTGAAGTTAAAAAAGACGAAATATTCGGTTTCTTAGGACCGAACGGAGCTGGAAAAACCACAACAATCCGCATGTTAACAGGCGTGTTAAAACCGGATGAAGGGAAAGCAATAATCATGGGTCACGACATTCTCAAAGAACCATTAAAAGCAAAACAAATCATAAGCGTTGTCCCCGAAATGGCAAACGCGTACCGAGATCTCACGGCATGGCAAAACCTAATGTTAATGGGCGAACTCTACGGAGTTCCAAAAGAGGAAAGCCGAGAAAGAGCTAAGTTTTTGCTAAAGGAGTTCGGACTCTATGAAAGAAGAAATCAGCTTGCAAGAGGGTTTTCAAAGGGAATGAAACAGAAACTAATCTTATGCGCCGCTCTGCTAACAGAACCACAAGTTCTCTTCCTCGACGAGCCAACCGCAGGCTTAGACGTGGAAAGCGCACGTTTGATAAGAGATATGATTAGACAATACAACAGAGAAGGAACAACAATCTTCTTCTCAACTCACAACATGGAAGAAGCCAACAGACTCTGCGACAGAATAGCCATAATAAACCATGGAAAAATCGCTGCCATAGACACGCCAGAAAAACTGAGAATGAAAAGCACAGAACTAAAATCCGTTGAAGTAAGTTTTAACAAACCTGTACCAATAAAGGAATTGGCTGAAATCCCCAATGTAACAAACTTGAAGAAGATAGGCGACAAAATAAGGTTGTACACGGATGAACCACACAGCGTCATAAACAGTTTGACAGATTATGCCCGCCGCAAAAAATTAACAATAATCAGTCTTAACACCTTAGCACCAACTTTGGAAGATGTTTTTATTAAACTAGTAAAGGAACATAGGGGTGACTAGGCTAATGGTAAACAATTTTTTTGAACAGTTAAAACGTTCCGTCGGAGTTGCCAAAAAAGATTTAAGAATTTATTATAAGAGGGGACCGGTGATTATTTTTGGATTGATTATGCCTTTCTTCCTTTTCTTATCCTTCTTTATAGGTCGAAACATGCCCATAGAACGCTTATTTATCGGATTACTTGGGATGGCAATTTTCTTTTCATCAATGTCTATAGGACCAGCAATAATTCCTTTTGAAGCTAGTTCAAGAACCCTTGAGAGATTGATGTCTACACCCATCGCAGTTTGGGCTCTTTTTTTAGGCGATGTTATAGCATCCTTCCTTTACGGCCTCTTAATATCCATAGTTCCCCTAATAATTGGTTTAGTCTTAGGCATCAACATTATACAACCTTTAATCCTAAGTTTAGGCATGGTGTTGGCGGCATTATGCTTCTCATCTTTCGGCATTCTCTTATCCGCTTATCCGCCTACGGATGTCCCATCAACCGCGATGATGATATCAAACCTAGTCAAATTTCCACTAGTATTCATAAGCGGAGTGTTCATACCCATATCACAGATGCAAGATTGGGGAAAGATAATCGCTTCAGCTTCATTTTCACCTTTAACATACTTCACAGACCTAGTGAGCTACTGCACCCAAGAAACAAGCTACTACTCGATTCCCGTAGATTTCATAGCCTTGATAGGCTTTACCTTGCTGTTTTTAACAGCAGCCATAAAAATCCACGAGAAAACCTTACCCAAAAGGCTTTCATAAACCCAACTTTTCAGCTTTCAAGGCAACAAAACCTGCATTTTCATACAAGCCTCTCCTTGGAGATTCAAATCTAAGCGGCTTCTCCGTTGGAGACTGAAAGATTGTGGAACACGCATCCACAACTCTAAAACCAGCCTCACTCAGCATCTCCTCAAACTCTCTTAACGAATAAAACCTTGCAACTTTGTAGAAAACATTGCCAGCCACACCTTTCTTCATGTAAAAACCAGCCCAAGGACTCTCCCTCAATATCAAACCGAGAATTACGGCTCCCTCATTTTTCAGAACCCTTGAAGACTCCTTTAAAACCAGCAGTGGCTTGTCAACAAAGCAGAGAGTAACGATAAGGAATACTGCACCGAAAGATTTGTCCGGAAACGGAAGTCTTTCACCCTTCCCCCTAACCACATCTATCCCACGTTTATCTGCAAATTTCAGCACACCAACAGAACTGTCGATTCCAAACTCTATCTTTAAGGCTTCCGCAAACCTTCCGGTTCCAACCCCTATTTCAAGAAACGGCTTCCTCAAATTTTTACACAGAGTCGCTATACAAGCCTTTTCTAGGTTAAAAGCTGATTTTCCAAAGGGCTTTTCATACCATTTATCGTATCTTTCTGCAAAAGCGTCAAAAACGTAGTCCACATCTAAGTTATACAAGTCTGCTTGCCCTTTCAACCATGACGCAGACTCCGTGAACGACGTCCATGCCATTTTCCTCACAGAACTTAATCGCAGCCTCAGACTCTGAACCAGGCTGCATCCAAACCTTTCTTATACCAAGCTTCCTACAAGTTTTAACAACACGCTCCGTTATTTTAGGCGGAACCACAATGTCTACAACATCCGGTTTCACAGGTAAATCCTCAATAGACGGATAACACCTGTCACCCAAAATCTCATCAGCGTTAGGATTCACGGGATAAACACGATACCCAGCCTTCCGCAGGTCCTTGTAGACTTGATGCCCATACTTCTTCGGGTCTCTGCTGGCACCTACAACAGCGAACACGTTCTTCTTATTTAAAAATTCCAAGATTAACTTCTCATCCATCTACTTAGCCCTCACTATCTATTAGATAAGAGTGATATTTAGACTTTGATTCACAATTTCCAGCTTCATTCAGTTTGCAGTTTCGGTAAAGCCTCCTTAACAGCATCTGAAACTTTGGTGCCAGGCTTAGCCGAAACCATCTTTATCTCATGCTCCTCAAGCAGAGTTGAAACACCCGGACCGAACTCAGATGCCAACACAAAGTTCACGTTTAAATCTTTCAGCATCTTTACGGTAATCGGTCCAGAGCCATACTCGTAAGAAGACGCTGGGTTATCAACAACCCGTACATTCCTAACCTCATCACCCTCAACATCCAATATTGTAAAGGTTTTCGCCTTACCGAGAACCTCTGAAATCTTATCCTCTAAACCATCATGTCCCTCTGTGGGGACAGCTATCCTGAACTTTTTCATGATCACCTCACTCCTAACATCCTATTAGACGTATGGGAATTTAAAAGAAAAGGGGATAAAGAATCGACGGCTTTTGGTTTTACGGTCCTTGAGGTGGTGGTCCCGGCGGTGGTTGTCCTTGTCCGCCCCTCTCAAGCATCTCCCTTAACTCTTTGATTCTCCGTTCAACATCGTTGATTTCCTGTTCAATGTCCGCTTTTTCAGCCTCCAACTGCCTCTTGTAGTCTTCTAAGTAAGCCAACTCGTCCTCAGGAGACATCTGAGGCGCCGGCGGATACGTAGGTGGGTAACCGTATGGTGGATAACCATAGCCATATTGCGGGTACGGATAAGGCGGTGGATAAGCGTATGGATACTGCGGTGGATAGCCCCAACCTGGATATCTTCTAGTTCTTCGCGGCTGAGCTGCCATTATTTTTCACCTCCTTCACCAATACCATGGATAGGTTGGATAACCAGAATACGCCGAGTACGCTGGATAAGTGTTGTATGGATAACCATAGCCGTAACCATATCCATAATATGGGTATGCACTTCCCGGATAACCAGAATAGGCATACGAATACGGATACGTGTATCTGTATCCAAAACCATAGGTGTACGCCGGGTTAGCCCACCACCATCTTGGAAGCCATGGGAACCTTGCACACACGTAAGGGTTTCCACCCCACCGTCCGAAGCCTCTTCCAAATCCTCCGCCGTATATCCAACCTGGTCTCTGCCATGGTGGTAAGTAGCTGAAGGGACCTCTACCTGGCCATGGACCTGTCCAGCCTCCGCCTCTTCTCCAACCCATTCCTCTTCCCCATGCCATGTTTTTCACCTCTTAAATTATTTTGTGTTTATGCACGTTTTTCTAATTATGAGAATATGCACAGAAATATATAAGAATTACGCACAGCATATTATAAAACGAAAGAAAATGCAATACGGCAAACCAACATGGCGGAGAAGACGAAGAAGAGGTAGAAGGGGAAGACCCCCGAAACCCATAATCCTAGAGAGACCCCCACCCATAAACAGGTTCATACCAAGCCCCCACGCAAACCTAGAACCAATACTCATGGAACCAGCAGAGTTAGAAGCCTTCAGACTCGTAGACCTAGAGGGCTTGTCTCAAGAGGAAGCCGGACAGAGAATGGGAGTCTCAAGAGGAACAATCTGGAGACTTCTGCAAAGCGCGAGGAGAAAAACAGCCCAAGCCATCACCGAAGGAAGACCTCTCCACGTGACCTCTGAACC
>PIYA01000075.1 GCA_003601785.1 Candidatus Bathyarchaeota archaeon | reverse complement strand
CATAAGCGCTATGGGCGCTGGAAAACGCGCTGCAAGAGCCATCCACAAATACCTAATGGAAAAAAGAAATAGCGGCAAGTCCTAACCTTTTGTTCGCTTCTTCTACGGATGAACCGTTAAAGTAGATTGTGCAATATTTGCTATAGGAAAATAGAGGGGGGTAGGTGCTATTGGTTAAAAATTTCTTAAAAACGAATAAAACATCATAATTAAGTCTCATCCACTTGACACAAAGTTTTAATTTCCGTTGTCAAATCATACATCACCCCTAAAAGGAGGCTTACACTTGGTCACCTTAAATCTTGATAAGATTTTTAATCCCAAAAGCATAGCCGTGATAGGAGCCAGCGACGAAGAAGGCTCCGTAGGCTACATTCTAATGAAAAACCTCACAGAGCTAGGCTATCAGGGTAAGGTTTATCCAGTTAACATTCACAAAACCGAAATCCTCGGTTTCAAAGCGTACAAAACCGTTGATCAGCTTCCGGAAACCGTTGACCTAGCCGTGATTGCCACTCCGGCTAAGACCGTTCCAGACATCGTGGAGCAGTGTGGAAAGGCTGGAATACCCGGAATAATCATAATCTCAGCGGGTTTCAAAGAGGTTGGACCTGAGGGAAAAGCGTTAGAAGACAAGATTCTTGAGATAAAAAAGAGGTACAACCTCCGCATAATAGGACCAAACTGTTTAGGCATAATCCGTCCAAGCATAAACCTCAACGCAACATTTACGGCTAAAATGCCGAAACCCGGAAACATAGCATTCATCTCTCAGAGCGGCGCTTTATGCGCAGCAATCCTCGACTGGGCTGTCCACGAAAACATAGGCTTCAGCAACTTCGTCTCCATAGGCTCCATGGTTGACGTTGACTTCGGCGATCTCATAGACTACTTCGGCACAGACCCGAAAACAAGAAGCATCCTAATGTACATTGAGGGGATAACGGACGCCAGAGAGTTCATGAGCGCCGCAAGACACTTTGCAAGGACAAAACCGATAATCGTTGTGAAAGCTGGAAAATTCAGTGAAAGCGCCCACGCCGTGGCTTCCCACACAGGATCACTTGCGGGAGAAGACATGGTCTACGACGCAGCGTTCAAACGTGCCGGAATAGTGCGTGTAGAGGAAATCGGTGACTTATTCAACGCCGCTGAAGTTTTGGGCATGCAACCCTTACCGAAGGGTCCAAACCTCGCCATTATCACTAACGCTGGCGGTCCAGGCGTGATGGCTACGGATGCCCTCATATCCAGAGGTGGAAAGCTGGCTAAGCTAAGCCCAAAAACCATGGAGACTCTTAACAGCATTCTGCCCCATTACTGGAGTAGGGGAAACCCCATCGACATTTTAGGAGACGCAAAAGCCGACAGATACACAGCGGTTGTTGAGGCGTGTCTTAAGGATGAAAACGTTGACGGCTTGTTGATAATTTACACCCCTCAAGGTGTGGAAGATCCGGCTAAAATAGCGAAAAGCATCGTAAAACTGTGTAAAGGCAGAGGATATTGTAACAAAACCATCTTAACATCTTTCATGGGTCACGAAGAGGTGGAAAAAGCGAACAGCATCTTCAACGAAAACAGCATTCCAACATATTCCACTCCAGAACAAGCTGTCAAAACATACATGTACATGTACCAGTACAAACGCAACCTTGAACTTCTCTACGAAACACCTGAAGAACTGCCAGTGGATGTCGTCCCGCCGAAACGTCCACTCTTTGTAATAATGAGAAACGCGGCTCTTGAAAACCGTGAAGTATTAACCGAGGCTGAAGCGAAAAAACTTTTGGAATACTACGACATTCCAGTCGTCAAAACTTCCGTTGCAAAAACAGCGGATGAAGCCGCGGTTTTAGCCTCACAGATAGGTTATCCCGTGGTGTTGAAGATTCTGTCCCCTCAGATAGTTCACAAAACCGACGCTGGAGGAGTTGTTCTTGACATAAACTCTGAGGCTGAACTTCGAAAAGCCTTCGATCTAATCATGCAAAGAGCCAGAGAATATAATCCAAACGCAGAGATTCAAGGAGTCACGGTTCAACCGATGATCAAAAAGCAAGGCTACGAAGTAATCATCGGAGCCAAAACCGACATGCTTTTCGGTCCAGTAATCCTATTCGGCATGGGAGGTATCGGTGTTGAACTTTTTAGGGATGTTGCTATAGGGCTTCCGCCGTTAAACCAGACGTTAGCCAGAAGGATAATGGAAGAAACAAAGGTTTACCAGCTGCTTAAAGGCTACAGGAATGTGCCGCCAGCGAACATTAGGCTTTTGGAAGAGATTATGGTGCGCTTCTCTCAGATGCTCGTTGATTTTCCACAGTTGAAAGAGGTGGACATTAACCCGTTGTTCATAGATGAAAAGGAAGCGTTCGCCTTAGACGCACGAGTAGTGATCGACAAGAAACGGGTTTTTGCAAAGCTTAAGCCACATGAGCATCTGGTGATAAGTCCCTATCCTAAAAAGTATGAAACGTTATGGAAGCTCCGCGACGGAAGAACCGTTATCCTAAGACCGATAAAACCAGAAGATGAACCGTTATGGCTTGAAATGTTCAGGAACTTTTCAGAGGAATCCATCCGCTACAGGTTCTTCGAAGTGATCAAAGACACACCGCATGAGGTTAGAGTGCGCTACTGCAACATCGACTACGACAGAGAGATAGGCATAGTGGCAGAACTAAACGAAGGTGGAATCAGAAAGATATTAGGCGTCGTCAGATTGGTCATCGAACCTGACGGAAAAACAGGCGAGGTAGCCATAATCGTTGCTGATCCATGGCAAGGTCTAGGTTTAGGGACTAAGATGATGGATTACATGATTGAAGTCTGCAAGGACAAGGGACTTGAAACAATTTACGGTGTAATGCTGCCGGATAACTACAGAGCAATAAACCTCATGAAGAAGATGGGTTTCAACATCAAATATGAAGAAGACGTTGTAAAGGCGACTCTTAACCTTAAAGAAGAAGAGTTAGGAATCCAACCAGAAACACAGGAAACCGTGAAAGAAGAAGTGCAAGTGGAAAAAGAAGAAGAAAAGAAACCGGAGGTGATAGAGGAATGACCAATCTGTGGAGAGACCTTCCAACGGGTCCAGACCCACCCCGTAAAGTTTACACAGTCGTGGAGGTGCCGAACGGATGCAGCAACAAGTACGAGTTCGACTGTGAAACCGGCGTCTTCAAACTTGACCGCGTTTTGTACTCAGCCCTATACTATCCAGGCGACTACGGCATAATCCCCAGAACATGGTCCATCGACGAAGACCCATTAGACATTTTAGTGCTAACCACCAAACCCACTTTTCCAGGCTGCGTAATGGTCGTCAGACCAATCGGTGTGCTAACGACCGAGGATGAAAACGGAGAAGACGACAAAATATTAGGGGTTCCCATAGGAGATCCAAGATTCGAAGAAGTTAAAGATGTGACAAACGTTGCTAGGCATTTGAAGGCTGAGATCGCGGATTTCTTTCTGAATTATAAGAAGCTTGAACCTAAAAAATGGGTTAGAATCAAAGGCTGGAAGGACGCTAAGGTTGCTGAAAACATAATCTACATAATCTCGTTAGCTATCCAACGTTACAAAGGAAAATTTGAGAAATAACCTAGTGGGGCGTGTGTTCAGTAGCTAGATAGTAAGTTCTAGTGTTAATGATCTTTTCTTTTCATGGAAGACTAAAAAGTAAGATTTTCGTGATTTCCTTTGCTGCAACCTGTACCTCTGGAGTTAATCCTTCTCCGAAATCTGCTTTTTTAGGCTCTATAAGCAACAAAGCGATTTTTACGCTAATCATTTGAGAAAGTTGTTCACAGAAAACTCTTAGGGGAAGCATGTGAGTAGAGTATGCTGGAAAAACGGTTAACTCTTCGGGGGCTTAACTAGTTTTGCCTCTCCAGGTTTTAGTCCCAGAATTGCGGCGTCTATCAAAAGCACATGGGTTGGATTAAAATCTATTATCTGCTGAATGAAACTTTCCGGGACTGTCTCGCATTCTAATAAGTATACTTTTTCGGAAACTTTGCCATGGAGGTCTTGGATAATTTTTACTCCAACAAAATCGTCCATGCGAATCGGATTGCCAATTCCGGCAACAACTACCTTTTCAGCGTCTGAAAGCCACCTTTCTAATTCAATGGCAATATCGTATTTTTCATTATTCATCATTAACACCAAAAGACAAAACAAAAAGTAAAAGGAAAAATAAACGTTTATCTTTGAATTGTTTTGAGAAGTTTTTTCTCATGGTTATAAATGTCTACTGTTAGCGGCATCTGCCCAAATGCGAAGTGGGAGGCACATGCGAAGCAAGGATCGTAAGCTCTGAAAGCCATCTCAACTCTGTTAAGTAAGCCCTGGTTTATGTTGCCACCATGGATTAAGCCTTTAGCTGCGTCACGAATTGACATGCAGATGGCAGCATAGTTGCTTGTAGTAGGCACAATTAAGTTAACGTTTTTCACCAACCCATCTTTATCAAGTTTGTAATGATGAAACAGTGTACCACGCGCAGCTTCAGTAATTCCCACACCTTCCCCAGGCTCATTTGGCATGTTGCGAATTTCCTTACTAGTAATTTCATCATCTTTACTTAGTTCTAAGGCTCGTTCAGAAGCATAAAGTATTTCTATTAATCTCGCCCAGTGAAAAGCCAAAGTTGAATGAACTGGTTTTCCACCGAGTGTTTCATACATACGTTCATATTCTTTCTGTGCAAGCGGCGTCGCCATACCATCTGCGACATTCAATCTCGCAAGCGGCCCAACTCTGTAAACCCCGCTGTCTGGTCCATCACTAAATCCTTTCCAGCCTATTTTCTTTAAGTATGGAAACTTTACGTAGGTCCATTCTTCAACATGCTCTTCAATTATATCCAAATATTCATGTGAAGAGAACTTCACGATTTCTTTACCTGTTTGGTCAACTACACGCACTTTTCCATCATAAAAGTTGACTTTGTTGTCTTTATCCACTAAGCCCATGTAATATGTTTTAAGGGTATACGCATCACTCTTGATTAGTTCCATGTATTTCTCGCTTTTTAATACAACGTCATCAAACAGTTTCAGCGAAAACTTTGCAAACTCCACACAAGAAGCCGCCATTTTCTCTATCTCTCGCCTTTCCTCTTCCGACAAGGGCTTAGAATTGCCTCCAGGAAGTCCACATACTGGATGAATCGACTTTCCACCTATCATCTCAACTATCCGTTGTCCATAAGCTCTATGTTTTATTACTTCTTTACCGACGTCTAATCCAGCTTTTTTAATCACACCGAAAATGTTTCTTTCTGCAGGTGGAGCCTCTGGTCCTACAAGAAAATCTGGAACACCGAAGAAATAGAAGTGTAACAAGTGATCTGCAACCATGTATCCGCAGTACATAAGTTCTCTAAGTTTTTTTGCAGCTGAGGGCGGCTCCACACTGAAGGCGGCGTCCAAAGCTTTTGTGCTAGCGTAATGATGAGCAATTGGGCAGACTCCACATATTCTGCTTGTTAGTTGCGGCATGTCCTCAGCTTTTCTTCCCACACAGAATCTTTCAAAGCCTCTTAATTCTGGAATTTGAAGATAAGCGTTTTCAACGTTTCCCTCTTCGTTCAGGAAAATCGTGATTTTTCCATGGCCTTCAAGTCTTGTAATAGGGTTTATGACTATTTCCTTCATTTTTTCATGACCTTCCTCCTTAGAATTGAAGAGGGTAGCGAGTACATGTAAAAGGTTCCCAACGGATCTTTTATTTGAGCAATAAGCTTTTCAACGTCAGCTTCTGAGTATTTCTCCTTCTCCTCTTCTAAGCCAAGCAATGACGCTAAGGCACTTATCATCGCAGCTCCTTGCTCGGGCGAGTTTGGACAAGGGCCTCCACATCCAGTGCATGGCATACCAGCCTTTATACATCTTGCACCGCATCCTCCGCGGGTTGCCGGACCCATGCAGATTATCCCTTGTTCTAGAAAGCATTTGTTGGGGTCTGGAATTGTTTCGTGGATGCGATGTATTTCAGGGATTTGTATCTTCTCTTTCTTTAGAGGGTTTAATGGGCATTCATCGCAGACTGATTTTAACGGAGCGAGCACTGAACCCTTCGGCGGAAGCTCACCCTTTGCTATAATTTCTAAAGCATTTAATGTAAGTTCAACTTGTGGGGGGCATCCCGGAATATAATAGTCAACATCCACCGTTTGGTCTAAAGTTTTAACCGTGTCGTAGAATCCCGGAAGCTCCAATTCTCCCTCTTTAACTTTAACTCGAGTTTTAGGAGTTACGCCATTAGGGTTGACTGTGGAAATGTTTTTGAGGTAAACTTTTTCAAACACTTCTTTTCTGTTTGCGATGTTTGCCAAGCCAGGTATTCCTCCCATGTATGAGCATGATCCGTACGCGATCAAAGTTTTTGATTTCTTTCTAAGCAGTTTCGCCATTTTCTCGTTTTCTTCCGTCCTAATAGCTCCGTTGAAAAAGCAGACATCTATGTACTTGTCTGGCATGTTTTCAACGTCTTTGTATTTTATGTCCATGGCTACGGGCCAGAAAACTATGTCTGCAATTTGCGCAACATCCAAGATTTTCTCGTTTATATCTAGAACAGCTACTTCACAACCACCGCAACTGGCAGCCCAGTAGAAAGCGAATTTTAATTTTTCTTTAACCATTTTACTCCCTTCCCCTTTGAAATTCGTTTAAAAGGTCAGCTGGTTTTACCCTAAGTTCGTTCAGCAATAGTTCTTCAGGTGTGAAACCCATGGCTAAGCCTAACAACTGTGGGTAGTGCAGTACTGGTATGTTGAATTTTTCGTTGAAGGCTCTCTCAATTCTAGGCTGGTTAAGGTCGTACATCATGTGGCAGAATGGACAAACCGTGATAAGTGCTTGGGCGCCAACAGCTCTAATATGTTCAAGTTTTTCTTTAGCCATCTGGAATGGAATTGACTCATTTACCCCTATTATGGGGTTACCGCAACATTCAGCTTCATCCATGTAATCTAAGGGTTTAGCTCCTGTCAATTTAATTAGTTCTTTAAGTAATGTTGGATTTTCCGGGTCATCTTTCTCTATTAGCTTTTTGGGACGGACTAGATGGCAACCAGTGTGTTGAGCAACACGAAGGCTGCTTAATGGCTTCTTGACTGAATCTTTTATTTTTTC
>PIYA01000008.1 GCA_003601785.1 Candidatus Bathyarchaeota archaeon | reverse complement strand
ATTAGACGACACAGACTCCCCTAGAAAAGGATGCACAACCTATATTGCCGCCCTCTTAGTGGAAAAACTGCGAAAACTAGGCGCCGAATTCGTTGATTACCCAAACCTTATAAGGTTAAACCCAAACGTGCCTTGGAAAACCAGAGGGAACGGAGCCTTATGCTTAAGGATAAAATACGACGAAAAACTTGAGGGAGAAATAAAAGAGACTGTTATAAGCGCAGTGGAAGAGTATGCTGACTTGGAGTTTAAGGGCACAGACCCAGGTGTTGTCTTTTTTGAGAGAAAGCGGATTCCGAGAGAGGTTAAACTCTTCTCGAAAAATGCGATAACCGGAATCGTGAAGCTTAAGGACGCGTTAAAACTCTTGAAAAAATTTAAGGCTGAAGCCATAGGTTTCAAAAGATGCCGTGGTATAATCGGTGGTTTAGCGGCTGTTGGAGAAACTCTTCGAGGAGACCACACATACGAGATTCTCACGTATCGGATTCCGGAGAACTACGGTTCAAAAAGAAAGGTTGACGAAGCGTCAATTATAAAAATGGACAAGGCGACGGCGCCGTACACCTTTAACAATTTTGACCTTGAAAAAAGAAGGGTTCTTATAACACCGCGAGGGCCAGACCCCATCCTTTTCGGTATAAGAGGGGAAACCCCTGAAATTGTAAAGAAAGCCTTCCAGATGGTTAAACCTCTTGAACCCGTCGAAAGGTGGGTTATCTTCAGAACGAATCAGGGAACGGATGCGCATCTAAAGAAAGTTAAAAATTTGAAGGAAATAAAACCCTATAATCCCGTGATTGCAAAGGGAACAGTCGCTGCAAACCCTAGGATAATCCCGAGGCGACACGTGATTTTTTCCATAGAAGACGAGAGCGCAAGGGTTGACTGCGCAGCCTACGAGCCGACGGGGAGCCTTCGCAAGGCTGCGAGAAGATTAACGGTTGGTGACCGTGTGGAAGTGTACGGTGGTGTTCGCGCTCCATCAAAAAGTAATCCTCTAACGATAAACCTTGAAAAAATTAGGGTGTTAAAGCTCGCGCAAAAGATTGTTTATCAGAATCCAAAATGTCCAAACTGTGGGAAACGATTGAAGTCCATGGGAAAGGACAAAGGGTTCAGATGTGAAAAATGCGGTTCAAGATATCCCAACCTTGATAAAATTGAGGTTAAAATTAAGCGCGAATTGAAAAAAGGTCTCTACATAACTTCACCTAGGTCTCAGAGACATTTAACCAAACCTTTTAGACGTTACGGTCTGGAAAAACGAAAAGCATCTGTTAGGCTAATCGAAGGTTGGCATTTCCCTTAAGGTTGTTCTTCACGCACTTTGAACATTTCACATAGCAAGTGGTAAAGCTCGTCTCCCCCTTCCATCTTCGAGAACAGGTCCTTTTCAGCTTTTAGCACACGTCCAACAGCCTGATATGTTTGTCTCCACTCCAGCTCTCTCCACATCATGCGGTAATTTTTAAGCTCAATCCAAGCCCTGAAAATCAAAACTACGAACATTCCTAAGGTAAGCAGAAGGTTCAGTACGTATATCTCCACTATGTCCGTGGCTTTCACCTCCCTGTCTTTTCCCTATGCTTTATTTTTATGAGAGCGATACGCATTTAAATCAAACTTGTGTTGCATATTTAGAGAGAATCTTATGAGCAGCGTTTTTCCCTCGGTGGCTTACCAGTTAGGCATAGGCGGAGTAGGCGGTTTCGTACTCGGATACATAATCAAGAAAGTAAGCAAGCTGATAGCTGTTTTGTTAGGTCTTTTCATACTCTTTCTTCTTTACTTGGGTGTAAAAGGAGTAATTAGCATAAATTATGACGCGCTTTGGAAAGCGATAAGAGATTTGCTCGGTTTTGCTGGTCAAGCTGCAGGTTGGCTCATTGGTTTCGTGTCCCTTTTACCTTTTATGGGAAGCTTCATAGCTGGTTTCCTGTTAGGTTTTAAAGCTGGCTGAAATGACCGCCTTTTCTATAACATTTTTGGCTTGAAAATCAGCGAATAGAGCCTACCCCCCTATAGTTTTCTAGAGCACAACGATAAACAACTTTTAGAAGCAGAATTTTTACATGCTCTCAGAAGTTGAAATGACAAAACTAAGCGGCATATCAACCTTAAATAGTAATAGTTTAAATGTTTGTTTCACTATGTCGTTTTATATGTACTTTGACGTGGCTATGCCCCTAACACTCTTCGCTGTAACGTTGCTATCCGTTTTTTTAAACAACAAAGCGGAAAGGAAGCTGAAATCAACTCTTGAAGAGAAAGAGTTTCAAATCAAAGACACGGTTCTGCTTGTTCTGGCGATGGGTGCAGCCATATCCTTGATGGTTCTCATTCCCCAGATGGCTATCATGATAATATTCCTGTTTTCCTATTCAATGCTGCTTTTCATCTTCACATATGTCTTCTCAGATTTTCGAAAAACCTTGGCTGAAACCTTCTGCCTCGCCTTCATCATCGTTAGCTTTGCGCTTATCCTTCTCAGTTTCGGTTTAAGCATGAACAGTGTTATGAGTGTTTCAGCTTTTTCAGCCCTTCTCGCTTTCACATTCATAGCGTTGTTATACGAGGAGGTGAGGAGCAGTAGAGGAGAGAGATGGTATTTAGCCGTGTTGCCACCCGCCCTTTTCGTGTTTTTGTACATGTTTTTAGGCAGAACCCCGATATGGTTTCCCTATCTTCTGGACTTGTACGGGGTTGTCTTCGCAGTCATGATAACCATCTATCTCGGCAGCTTGTTCACGTGGAGAACATCGCTTATTTTCGTTGCACTCTTAACGGTTCTAGATATAATATTGGTTTTGTTTACGGGAACCATGGTCTCCGCGGCTAGACACGTTTCAAGCTTGATGCTTCCGGTTTTGATTTCAGTACCGACTGTTCCGAGAATCATGACCCAGTGGGGAGTGCTCTTCATGTCTCTTGGTTTAGGAGACTTCTTCTTCGCAGGATTGATAGCGATACAGTCATTCAAAAGATTCGGTAAAAACTTCGCAGTTTTATCCATCTTTGCGATGTCCGTTTCATTTTTTATCTTTGAAACCTTGATACTTAACTTGGGATTCAGAGCCTTTCCAGGCACCTTGATGATTATCTGCGGCTGGCTACCTCTCGTCTTTCTCAAAAAATACATAAGATAGATTATAAAATGGGAAGAGGCTGGTTTTCTAACCGAATAATGCCCCGAGCCCTTCGAGTGCTTCCTCTTCCTTCTTCTTTTCCTCTTCTTCCTTCTTTTTCTTCTCTTCCTCTTTCGGTTTGGCTTCTTCTGCTGCTGGAGCCGCTGCCACAGGCGCTGCTGGTGCAGCCATCATGGTCGGAGCGGATTTGATTGCTTCATCTATGTCGACTTCAGCTAGGGAAGCAACAACAGCTTTAACTCTCACAGCATCTGGGTTTATACCAGCAGCTGTCAGAACCTGCGTTAGGTTTTCTTCGTTTATGTCCTTTCCAGCCTTGTGAAGAAGCATCGCGGCGTAAATATATTCCATACATTTCACCTCTCAATTCAATTATTTTAAGCTTTTTCCTCTTCGATGGAAACTCTACTACTTAAACTTAACATCTCAACATAAGCCTTTCTGATCAAATCTTTCACTGTTTCCTTCGTTGGCACGGCAGCATTTATTGCAAGTGAGTAAGCCTCTCTATGAGCCATCTGTATGAGAATCTCCGCGTTTTCCCTTGTCGGATAAGCTACGCTTAAAGATAAAGCAAATGAATCCGCATAGGCTTTTCCAACGATTTTCTTTGTCTCTTCAACATTTATTCTGAGCTGATCTTGAGTTATTATCAAACCATCATCATAGGCAACCTTCATCACCAACCCGGCTTCAACAGGTTTTATCCCGAGTTTCGATAGAACCGTTGCAAGCCTCTCTGAAATCACCTCCCCCTTCCTTGCCACCAACGTATCTTTGTTTATCCAGACGCTTCCAGACTCGATTCTCGTCGGCAAACCCACAGCGTTCAACTGACTTATTATCGGCCCCGGTGGCTGTCCTGTGTTTCCAGCTGGAACTATAACGTCTATGGCGGCTATGTCTCCGGCTTTAGCAGTTGTTCTAACTCTGCCTTTTTCCAGAAGCAACGCTAACTTGAAAGGATTTAAGTTTGTGAACAGGAAAATGTTTGCTCCCGTTAAGTGTTCCTCAAGCTTCTTCAGTTCCGGCTTTTCCTTAAGTTCTTCGATGGCTCTCTTCATAAGGGTGTTTTTTGCAACCCGCATGTGAACCTTGTCCGCTAAGTTTTTCTTGAACTCTTGCAGTTGAGCAGCTCTCACCTTTTGCAAGCTGGCTATCCCTATTACCTTGTACCGCTCTATTAACTTCTTGATCTCTTCAACTTCGCTTATTTTTTCCTGTAAA
This sequence comes from Candidatus Bathyarchaeota archaeon, assembly GCA_003601785.1. GTDB lineage: Archaea > Thermoproteota > Bathyarchaeia > Bathyarchaeales > Bathycorpusculaceae > PIYA01. The sequence continues at coordinate 9,664 of PIYA01000008.1, read as the reverse complement.
ACCTGTTGAGATGGCACATTTTTCCCTCTTACAATGAAATCTTTACCGGCTCACCCATAGAGGTCTTAACGTAGGCGGAGTCTATGTTTTTCATTCCCCTCTTAAGTTTTCCCTCTAAAACATTCACGACCGCCTGAATGTTCTCCGCCAACTCTTCTTCTTTCATATCCTCAGTTCCCACACGACACTGTATTACCGGCTGGTTACGCATTCTCACCATGACCATTCTGCGGTATTTCTCTATCAAGCTTGCTATATCGGCTGTTGGTGGGACAGGCACGGGCATTTTACCTCTTGGACCAAGAACGGGACCTAATATTTTTCCAACAAGAGGCATTAACGGTGCTTCCACCAGGAAAAAGTTGTATTCGTTGCCCAGTTTTCTCAGCTCTTTCTTTTTGCCTGCTAATCCTTCAAGTTCATCTCTTTCGATGACGAGGTCTGCCTTGGCTCTTCTGGCTTTTAGAGCCAGTTCTCCAGATGCTACGACGCATATCTTGTTCGGCTTGTTAGGTGGTTGATGTGGAAGCTCTATCTGCTCCCGAATTCTTCCTTCCCGTGATTTCATGTCTATGTCTCTCAGATTTATGATAAGCTCTACCGATTGGGTGAAGTTCCTCTTTTTTGATTTTTCCTTCATCTCTCGAATAGCGTTCAGCATCTCCTTCTTGTCTAGGGGCATCTTAAGACCTCGTGCCAATGAGGAATAGTGTAGAGTTATAAAAATATATTGTCTTATCCTTCGTTTTTGCTGAATATCTCGTCATATTTTCCTTCGTCGATTTCTTTTTGAACCTCACGGGGGTCTTTACCTTCAACGGTGACCCCCATGCTCACGCAGCTTCCTAACACCTCTTTAGCGGCTGCCTTTAGCGTTTTTGACAGAAGTTCTGGACGTTTAAGCTTGGCTATCTTTATGACTTGCTCCACGGATAAGTCTCCAACCTTCTGCGTGCTAGGGGTCCCTGACCCCTTCTGAATTTTTAATTCACTTACGATCAAAGCTGAGGTTGTGGGTGTTCCTATGCTGACTTCAAACTTTTTTGTTTCAGGGTCAACGCTTACCTTAACTGGAACTTTCATTCCAGCGTAGTCCTTTGTTAACTCGTTTATTTTGTTCACTATCGCCAGAACGTTTACTCCTAAGGGACCCAAAGCTGGTCCCAAGGGCGGTCCAGCCGTTGCTTGTCCACCACTCACCAAAAGTTCCACAATTTTTTTCTCAGGCATTTAGGTTTCACCACCTTTCTTTTCCGCTCTCTCCACGAGTTTAACATAGTCCGAGTGAACAGTTATCGGCAGGGTGAACGTTGCCTCCAACAATTCAAGTATTACTTCCTCCTTTGTCTTGTCAATGCGGGTTATTTTCGCTCTCATTCCCTTGAACGGTCCGCCTGTTATCTCAACTATGTCGTTTTCGCTTAGCTCTTCGATTATCGGTTTTCTCACGATGTATCTTTCAATTTCTGAAAAACTGACGATGCCTGGGACTCTTGACCGCACGTGCTTTATTCCCGCTATCGCCTTTTCCACAAAGTGTGGACCGTCTGCTTCAACGAATATGTAGCCTCTTAGGGTTTCAGGCACCAGTATGGCTTTTATCGGTATCTTGTTCATCTCAACCCTTGCGGCTACGAGTTTTGCGACGTTTCTCTCCTGTCCCGTTGTCGTCCTCACGGCGAAAATCATCGTTGAAGCCGTTTCCTTTTCGTTTTCACTCATGTTTTCTTCCCTTTCTACATTCTGCCCGGTTGAAGAACCGAAGATATCACCTTAATCACGTATCCTATTAATCCGACTACGCCTATTCCTAGGAAGCATATTTTTATTGATAGCCACAGCTCGCTTTTTCCCGGTTTTATCGCAAGTTTTAGAGTTCTTGAGCAGCGGGAGAGGAATGATCTTAAACCCATGTCTTATCCGTCCTGTTTGTTCTGATGCGGTTTTATTTTGCAGTTGCGTTATAATAAACATCTTTCTCTATTAACTTTTCTCTACGTAAATCCTATAGGCTTGTTTTTGCTTTGATAATGTTAAGGTTAAACTTTTTTGACGGGTAAGCCTAAACTTTCCAATATTGTCAGAACTTTCCCTTTATGTTCGCCTTTTATTCCCTTCCACTCCAGAACTGCAAATTCAACTTTTTCCAAGGTTTTTTCAACACATTGCCTTATGATCTCTTCGTCCACGTCTTCCATGGCATACTTTGGAATCATATGACCGAAGGCTGTTTCACTTTTTAAAGCCTTTTCTGTGAACTTCCTGTTGTAGTGAAGCCCACCGATTCCAAGCACAGCCGTGGCTTTGGACAGTTTAAACTTTGAAACAGCTTCCATCGTTGCGTGAGCAACCGCTTCAGCTGCCTTTGAGTCTTCCCATTGTTTGGGTGAGCTTCCCAGCTCCGTGAACATTGCTGGTGTGTCCAGTGAGGGACCGTGATGCGTGCATTCGTAGGAAACTTCGTATTCAAGGTGCATTTCCTCTTTAAGCCTCTGCATGGCTTTTAAGGCGTCTCTCATGGCGTTTGCCGGTGAAACCGAAACTTTTCTGGGTATTCCGCCGAGTTTTGCCTCCTTACCTAGGTTGCCCGGCGTGTGCACTGATAGGGTTGGTTTTCCGCTGACGCTGCTGTGTCTTGAGATGAAAACTATAAGCTCTGGGTTTGGGAAGAAGCTTGTTATGTTTTGGGCGTAAACGGATTCATTGTTTAAGGTTACAAGTTTCACTTCTCTACCGCTAACATAGGCTTCGTAAACCGGGTTTCCTTGAAAATTTTCCGCCACTTTGTCAAAATCATAATGGTCTAAGATTTGTTTAGCTATGTTTAGGCTCGCAACATCCTTGTTTGAGGCTGCGATTAAAATCATCTTCCAACCTTCCTACGTTTTCGATAATAAACGTACAGTGTATGTCATGCTTTAACGTTTTGTGAAACGTGACATTTTCTGCAAGTGAACAAGAAAGTTTATAATTTAAAAGTGTTGAAAATTGGCGTTAGGAGAAAAGCATATGCACTTAATCAATTTTAAGGGTTTATCTGGTTCGGAGTTAACGGAGATAATTGACAAAGCTATTGATGTTAAACGTCACCCGGAGAAGTATCGGAACGCTTTGGATGCGAAGTCCTTGGCTATGATCTTTCAAAAGACATCAACGAGAACTAGGGTTTCCTTTGAGGTGGCTATGACTCAACTAGGCGGACACGCACTTTATATTGATTGGAGAACAACGAACTTCACCATAGCAGACGTCTATGACGAAACTCAATATTTGTCCCGTAACGTTGATTGTATAATGGCAAGGTTGAAGAAAAACGCTGATTTGCAGGTTATGGCTAAGGCTTCCCATGTTCCGGTTATCAACGGATGCGACGAGAAGTATCATCCAACCCAAGCGATAGCGGATTTGATGACGATGAAGGAGAAGAAAGGCTTTCTGAAAGGGTTAAAACTCGTTTACATAGGGATCCACAACAACGTGTGCAACTCACTCATTGAAGGATGCACGAAAACCGGGGTTAAAATAACCACTGTTACACCTATTTTTAACGAACCTTCAAGGGATGAGGAACTTCTAGAAGAAGCTAGAAAAACAGGGTTATATGAAACCACGCTGGACGCTAAACAAGCCGTTAAGGACGCTGATTTCGTCTACACAGACACTTGGGTTGACATGGAGTTCTTCCTAGACCCGAAATACAAGGAAGAGAAAGAGAAGAGAATCAGAATCATGATGCCTTATCAGATAAACAGTGAACTGCTCAAAGAAAGTAAGGCTTATGTGATGCATGACATGCCGATTCACAGAGGCTACGAGATAAGCTCAGACATAATCGAAAGTCCACGGTCAATAATATATATGCAAAGTGAAAACAGACTGTATTCAGCTAAGGCAATACTGCTAAAACTACTGGAAAACAAGTAACTTTTCTAATTTCTACCTTCCAGTTCCGTTCGTTTCTTCTCATCTCAGAATCATGCTTACGAATTTTTCAGGCTTGAACTCTTCTAAGTCTTCATATTTCTGTCCTGTTCCGATGAAAAGCACAGGTTTTTTCGTTATGTATGTGACGCTTATAGCTGAGCCTCCCTTAACATCCGCATCCACTTTAGTCAGTATGGTTGCGTCTATTCCCACGCTTTTTTGAAATTCTTCCGCCTGCATCACGGCGTCGTTTCCAGTTAGAGAATCAACAGTTAAAACGGTTAAGTCTGGTTTCACTATGCGTTTTATCTTTGCAAGCTCGTTCATCAAGTTTCTGTTTGTCTGGATTCTCCCCGCGGTATCGATTAAAACAACGTTTATCCCGTGAGCCTTTGCGTGGCTTATTGTGTCGTAGGCTACCGCCGCGGGGTCTGCACCGTATTTGTGCTTGACCATTTTCACACCTAAACGTTTTGCGTGTTCCTCTAACTGTTCAATAGAGCCCGCACGGTATGTGTCGCTGCAGGCTAAGACCACGGAATAGCCTTTCCTTGTTAGGAAATTGGCGATTTTCGCTATTGTTGTTGTTTTTCCGGTGCCGTTTATGCCTACGAAGACTATGACGAAGGGTTCCCCTCTTCTGCGTTTTTCTTCAATCGCCTTTAACATATCTATCTTGTCGTTTGTAAGCATGGTTTCTAAGAGAACTTCCCTTAGGTTTTCCCTGACAATTTTCTTACGGTCTTCAAGTCTTTTAACTTGAACTCCGTCTAAGCGCTTCTCCATCTCTTCGCATATTCGCTCCGCCACTGGAACCGCAACGTCGTTTTCTATGAGGTTTATCTTGAATTCCGCCAGTATTGGACGCAGATTTTCAGCCTTAAGCTCCGTTGTCGTAATCTTGTTTACAAGTCCGCTTAGTCCTGATTTGAGCTTTTCAAACATTTCTAGGAGCTTTCCCCTTTCTAAGCTCGTTTGCTAACACATCAAATCTTTCCTTGTCTTGGTTCATCCGGGTTGCAACTTGCGAAAACTGCTGCTGAAGGGAAGCTCTTGCCTTTTCAAGGTCATCCATACGTTTTTTAAGGATTTCCTTGGCTTCTTGCAGTGTTTTTTCAACGGAAACTCCAGCGCCCATCCCAACGATTACCTTATCTGGATTTTCAAGTTTCGCTCTGATGTAAGAGCTTCCACCGATCGGGATGAGAAGCTCAGATTTCTCCTTTTCCTTCTCTAACCCTTCCAGCGTCTTGCTTGCATAGGTTAAGTCCGTTATGGCGGCGTTAACCATGTTGATTCTAGACTGTAAGGTTTCCGCTGTCTGCTCAAGAATTCGCATCTCAACGCTTAATTTACGAAGTTCTTCTTCAACTTTGCTCGTCAACGCTTTCTTCTCCGAACAGTTTTTTCAGCACGGGATTCTCAATATTTTCGAAGGGAACCTCTTCAACCTTTGTTATCCTTATCTGAAAACGTTTCACGCGGTGTTTGCTGCCCAACTCCGCGTAAACCTTTTCAACGGCATGTTCGGGTTTAACCGCCGCAACTTCTTTTCTGAACTTGGTTTGCAGATTTGGTTTTCGAATTTCTCCTCTCACCCGGAAAACTTTCACTTCACTCATTTTCTCTCACAACATCCAAGGCGTGTCCAATTATAAACATTTCCGGTCCAGTTGTTAATAAACCAGCCACCGCCGCATGACTGTTCCCAATCAATCCAGTCCCAACGTAGGGTATCCCACAGTTAATTGTGCCTACATCCACGGGAACTTTCAACACATCCTCTAAAATTTTCCTCTCCGAATCTTTCAGCAACGGATGTGCTAGAACTCCCTTGTTTGTCGCAACAGCCAGAGAGCCAACATAGGGTAACCCCGCTATTTCTCCCGCCACGGCTTCAACGCCTAAGGTTTCAGAAATTTTCTTCACCTCTGACGGTTTCAGTCTAGGGTCAACCACCGCCCCCTTGTCGTTCGCTAAAACCATGTTCCCATAAGCCGTTTTTTTAGTTTCCATTATCGTGATGTTTCCCTTAAAAACAGATTTTATGGCTTCAACTTCTTCATCTCTAACGTAGTGCGGAAGCAGCATACCGTTTGAATTCGCACAAGAGAGAGCACCGGCGAGAACAGAGCCACCGATTGTGGTGTGGATAAGTTTAACTTTAAGCCATTCTGCAAGCCTTTCAGCCTTTCTAACGGGCACCCATCTTGGAATTATAACTATTTCGTCCGTTACAAGCGAATATACACCTATGCTTGCACTTCCAGCGAGACTTGACAGGTGAATTGTCAAAATCAGTCTCCTTCAGCCAAATAAACAGTGACGTTGCCATCTTCATCCTTAGCCGCTCTCACACGTATTTTCCTCGGAGGCTTACCTATGCCTCTTCTCCAAACCATCTCGTTAACCTCGTTGCTTATAATCAGCTTTTTAGGCTCCTCCTCTTCCTCCGTTGGTGTCGCTTCTAGCTTCATGTGCCTCCTTATGAACGCTTTAATTGCTCGCATGGCTCTAGGCGCTCTTTTCTTTGGAGGAGCAATCCACACTTTACTTAATGGAATTGTGTAAATTCTTTCCTCAACAAACTCCTCTTCCTTTTCCTTCTCTCTTTTCGATGGCGGAGGCTTCACTTCCTCTTCTTCAGCTGCTGACGGAGGCGTCTCTTCTTCAACTTCGGTTCTCTCCTCCTCTCCCTCCGCTTTCTCTAATGCTTCTTCTACTTCTTCTGCTCCTTCTGTCAGCTCTTCCGGTTTTGTCTCCTCTTCCGTTTCTTCAAGTTTTTCCTCGCTTTCTTCTTCTATCTCTTCTGACGCTTCCTTTTCTTCTCCCTCTTTCTTCATGAGCTACAGCCTCCTACGCCTTTATTTTTCTGGTCCTCCAGCTTCTTCTTTTAGGATGTGTTCTGAATTTTCCAACAGTTTTCGCTATAACCCATGTTGGAACCGCTCTTTTTTGTTTTCCAGCTTTTATCAGTCTTCTTTTTTTGGCTGTAGGTTTGTTTCTAGCCATTTTATATCCTTCTTATTTTTATTTCACGTTTATGACTTCGTAACTGTATTAGTATCTGTTTCAAATGTTTATCTGATAGCGGTATTGGAAGCTTTCCCTGCTGTGCTAGTTGGATAAGCTGTAGTTCCAGTTGAGACGTGAACTCGGGTCTGACCATTTTGAGGTTTGACAATCTCTGTCTGGCTTCTGGCGTTAGTATCCTCCTGAGCAACGCTTGCTTCTGCACTTCTAATTCCTTTTGCGCCTCTTCCTTTCTCTGTTCCTCAGCTAATCGACGCTGCAACTCTAGAAGCTTTCTTCTGCGAAGTCTTTCCAGCTCATCCTCTGACATTTCATGCACTCTTCTCATATTTTGATAAATCTGGAATCTCCTTTAACAGTTCTTTCTCCAACTCCTCTGTTAACATTTCAAGAAGTTTTCTCCCCTTCTTTGTCACTCTTCTTCCGCGATTCTGAAACGTCTCCACTAAACCAGCGGCTTCCAACTGTTGCAAGGCTTTTCTGATTATTGCCCCGCCTGCCTTGGCTGCGTGTTCAGGTCTTACACCACGGTCTTTTCTGCCGCCGTATTCTGCTCTTAACCTTTCGATGCCTATTGGTCCGTGAACGTATATTTTCCGCAGTAGAGAGGCGCAGCGGATATACCACCACTCTGGATTTTGAGGGGGTCTCTGAACATGCATTCCCGTCTTCACCATGGTTGCCCACGAGGGTGGAGTAACTTCGTCAACGTTTTCTTTTAGATGATGGGCTAGTTTTTCGATGAGTTTGAATGCTGGTATATCATGTGGGGTTAGCAAGCTTTTTTCTCCTAGTGTTTCCTTCAGTAATTCATGAAGCGTAATATAAAGGCTTTCACTTTTCACCACGCCTTTCACGATGTTTATAGAGCATAAAGGTGTGTCCTCTAACATCAACCAACGTTGCATCAGTCTTCTCAGCGATTTTTGAAGCAACAAGTTTAGCTCTGTCTTTCTGAAGGGCGCTCTTCAAAATCTTAACTTTCACCATTTCTCTCTTATCCAGCTGTTTTTCAATTTCACTTAAAACCCGCTGTGAAACTTGACCTTTACCAATCCACACGGTTGGTTTTTCTCCGCTTAGTTTATTCCTTATCCGCCGCTTCATTTTAGCGGTTAGCTCACCCAACGCTTTCTCCTCTCTTCTTCCTTAACGGTATCCGCATCTTCCCACCGCAGTTTAAACACGTTATCACCACGTGAGGCTCTCTCCGCTGCCTTATACGCACACGACAGTTAACACCGGGCAAAATAAACCTTTTACAGTGCCTACAAACCTGACGCCTAAGCTCCTTCGGCAAACGAACCTGCGCAGCCATAGCTATTCTCCTCGCGATATCCACGTAACGCTGAGCGAGAGAGAAATCTTCGTGCGCTATCTCTCTTGCCAAACGGAAGAGAGTTTGAACACGCCGCAACGCAACACGCTTGATCACGTCGTTCATCCGTCGACACCGTTTCCCAACTACCGATAACAACAATCCCTAATATATGCAACTCTTAAAGAGTAACTGAAAACCTAGAGGTTCTTAGAACACACTCTATAAACTAGACATAAAGAAATCACAAACTTCCGAAAACGGAAATAACACTCAAAACAAATCTTACAACAGCCAATATTATGTCATGATTCGTAATATAAGTTAAATCTTTAAATAACAACTGCAATAATAGGAAAAGTGAGTCGATGTATCATGGTAAAGAGTGGAGAAGAGGAGAAGATTAAAAACATTCTCACAGACCCGAAACTTTCAGCCATAAAAGCAATGCTGGAGAAAGACCACGCCATAGACTGCATATTCCTGCTCCACATGAACCGTGGAAAATGGAAAGAAGCGAAGGAATTCATGCGTGAAAACGGCTTAACCCTAAGCGACGGAACCTTCAGGGCGAGAATGATAGAAATCACAGACCTAGGTTTGGCGGAAAGCAAACGCATAGACCCGCTGAAAAGATACTACGTCCCAACAGAACTAGGAGAAAAAATAGCAAAACTCCTACTGGAATTCTTCGACAAAATAAACCCATAAACTGCCATACAAACTGTTGTACAACTGCTAAACCAACATTCCCAAAATCATCAAGTTAAAACATAAGTTTCAACTTTCTGTATTTCTGTTTTGCAAATAATTAATATGGTGTATTAAGTCGTAAGATTTAAATCCATTCCCTTCCCTAACATACACGTGAACCCGAAAAGGAGGGATAAGAAAGAAAATGAAAATATTGAAGAGCAAGAAAGCCCTAAGCCCCGTTATAGCAGCTATCATACTTATCGCAGTGACAGTCGCAGTAAGCATAGCCGTAGCAGCATGGATGGGTGCCCTAACATTCACATTCATGGCAACAGAGCAAATACAAATAACAAACGTGGAATTCGGTGGAGCCGGATCTAACAAATGGATTGCAGTTACGATAAACAATACTGGGACATCTCCAGTGACGATAAATGAATTCTGGATTAATAATGCTAAGCAAACAATCTCGTCATTTACAATAGCTGCTAACTCTGGACATCTACTGAACCAGACTTATTCTTGGACGGCTGGCGCTAACTATCAGGTTAAACTGTTGTCTTCGAAGGGTAACCAGTTCTACTATTCAGCGGTTGCACCCACTTAGATTTCCCATTGTTTGTTGAGATTGGGGGTAGGGTGAGTTAAACTCTCTCAACTTCCCTCTATTGTTTCCTCTATGGAGATGATAAA
>PIYA01000074.1 GCA_003601785.1 Candidatus Bathyarchaeota archaeon | reverse complement strand
CCGAAGCCTCTGCCTCCACCAGCCCCTCCGCTTCCTCTTCTTCCTCTACCTTGACCTCCACCGCCAGCGGACATTCCATATCCATATCCGCCTCCTCTTCCCCATCCGGGTGTGTATTGTGGGAAGTTTGCGGTTTGTGGTGGGAGTGGGGGTTGTGTGGGAGTGTAGGTGGTTTGAGGTGTTCCCGCTGTCTGCGTCATTGTCTTTGGTGTGAAGTTTGGGCATGCTGGGTCGTCTGGGTTTACTGGTATTCCGTAAATTGTGCAAAATCCGTTTTTGTAGTTGGCGCATTGTTTGTGTGTTGGAAAACTCGGTCTGTTCATTTTAGCATCTTCTTTTTGTGTCTATGCACAGAAATATTTAAAGCCGGAATAAAAAGGTTATGGAAGGAAAAGTTAAACTCGAAGGGTAACCTCGTTAACGTACCGCTTCATTTTTTCAGCGAATTTTGAGATAACGTCTTCAGTGTAGGGTTCAACGTTGTTAAACGATTTATCCAGCGTGTCGCCTGGGACAAACTGTTGAAAGGCGAAACGTTTTCCACCCTTCACGAGTTCACCCATCTTTGGAATGTCCTCTTCTGTTACAAAGCCTGGAACAACCGTGCAACGGAACTCATAGTCAACTGTTCCCTGCTTCAAGATTTCAATCGTGCGCAAAAATCCGGTTAAGTCCTTTGCTCCCAGAAGGGCGTATTTTTCAGGGGAGGTTTTCACGTCTAGGGCTACGTAATCAACGTGGGGGAGGCATTCCTCTAAAATCTGCGGGAAGAAACCGTTTGTGTCAAGTTTAACCGCGAATCCCTTTTCTTTAAGTTTTTTAATGAACTGTGGAAGGTCTTGGTGCAGAGTTGGTTCGCCACCCGTTATAGCCACCGCATCCACGTATTTTCTCCTCGATTCAAGTATTTGGAAGACCGTTTCTTCGCTTAAGAATGGAGGTTTAGGGTCCAATACGAGTCTCCAGTTGTGGCAGAATGGGCATCGTAGATTGCAGCCTGGCGTAAACAGCACGGTGGCTATTCTGTCTGGAAAGTCTAGTAGGCTTGTTTTTTGGATTCCACCGAACTGCATTAACTTTTCACTTAGGCTTGAGCTGTTACCGTAACAGACTTGTCAAAAGTTCTCCGCATGGCGAACTCCGCTTGTTTCCCGTCATTCCACTGGTCAACCGGTCTCAGGTAGCCTACAACTCTTGAGTACACTTCACATTTTGCCCCGCAGGTTGGGCATTCTTTGTGTTCTCCGCTTATGTAGCCGTGGGTTGGACATATGCTGAATGTGGGTGTCAACGTGTAATATGGTAGATGCGAGTTCCAAGCCACCTTCTTCACGAGTTCAGCTGCGGATTTCCACGAGTAGAGCCTCTCACCCAGATATATGTGGAACACCGTTCCACCAGTATACAGTGTCTGCAGCCTATCCTGATGCTCCAAGGCTTCAAACAAGTCTCCATCGTAGTCCACTGGCAGCTGGGAGGAATTCGTATAGAATGGTTCAACACCCTTTGAGAGTTGTTCCTCGTTAGCCACTATTATCTTTGGATATTTCCTCTTGTCTATCCGTGCGAGTCTGTAAGATGTTCCTTCGGCTGGTGTGGCTTCTAGGTTGTATATGTTTCCAGTTTCTTCTTGGAAGTCTGCGAGCTTGTTGCGCATGAACTTCAAAACTTTTACCGCGAATTCCAAGCCTTCAGGCGTTGCTATGTTGTGTCCGAAGAGGTTTAGCACGGCTTCGTTCATACCTATCAATCCTATGGTTGAGAAGTGGTTCTTCCAGTATTTTCCGAATCCTTCCTTTATGAGGCGGAGGTAATGTCTTGCGTATGGATACAACCCCTTCTCTGTGAATCTTTCTAAGGCTTTCCGTTTTATCTCTAGGCTGTCCTTTGCGATTTCCATCATCTCCCCTAAACGTTCAAAGAATTCATCCTCATCCTTTGACAAGTATCCTATTCTAGGAAGGTTTATCGTTACCACACCTATGCTTCCCGTCAACGGGTTTGCACCGAAGAATCCTCCACCGCGTTTGCGCAGTTCTCTGTTGTCTATCCTTAACCGACAGCACATACTTCTAACATCCTCGGGTTTCATGTCGCTGTTTATGAAGTTTGAGAAGTACGGCACACCGTACTTTGCTGAAACCTCAAAGAGCGTCTGAGCCACATGGTTGTCCCAGTTGAAATCCTTCGTTATATTGTACGTAGGTATGGGAAACGTGAAAACCCTACCCTTCGCGTCGCCTTGACACATAACCTTCGCGAAGGCCACGTTGAACATGTCCATCTCCTCCTGCATCTCGCCGTATGTTTCATTCATAACCTTCCCACCGATAATCACCGGTTCATCTTTCATGAACTCTGGAACGGTTAGGTCCAAGGTCACGTTTGTGAAAGGTGTTTGAAAACCAAACCCGTGTCGGCACGTTCATGTTGAAGAAGAACTCTTGAAGGGCTTGTTCCACCTCTTTTTGGCTTAACCCGTCATATCTTATGAAGGGAGCTAGGTAAGTGTCGAAGTTGCTGAAGGCTTGTGCACCCGCTGCTTCTCCTTGAAGTGTGTAGAAGAAGTTCACTACTTGTCCTAGAGCCGTTCTGAAATGTTTTGCCGGTGTGCTTTCAATTTTTCCCCTCACACCACCGAATCCTAGGAGCAGTAGGTCTCTTAGGTCCCAGCCTACGCAGTATGGTCCTAAGACTCCTAAGTCGTGGATGTGCATTTCTCCTGAGAAGTGGGCCTCTGCGATTCTCGGCGGGTAAATTCTTGTTATCCAGTATTTCGCTATGACGGTTGATGAAAGGTAGTTGTTTAAGCCTTGCAGTGAATAGCTCATATTTGAGTTTTCCCGAACGCGCCAGTCTTCCAAGTTTAAATATTGGTCTACAAGGTCCGCTGAACTTAGTAAAGCGGCTAACTCCCGCATGTCTTGGTGTTGTTTTCTGTATAGGATGTACGCTTTAGCCGTTCTTGCGTGTCCGTTTTCGATTAGCACCTTTTCAACTACGTCTTGGATTTCCTCAACCGTTGGGACTCCTTCTTCTCCGAATCTCTCCTTGAGCATGGCTACAACTTGGTCGCTTAATCTTTTGGCTAGTTCTCGGTCTTTTCCACCTACAGCTTTTGCAGCCTTCCAGATGGCGTTTGTTATTCTCTCTTGGTCGAATAGTTCTAATCTTCCGTCACGTTTTCTAACATACTTCATCTTCTCACCTCTTGAAGAACACGTTTGAAATCTTCAGGTTCCTCAAACTGTTTGTAAACGGAAGCGAATCTTATGTAGGCTACACGATCAAAATTCTTCAAATACTTCATAACCAAATCTCCAATTTCTTTAGATGAAATCTCCTCTTTTCCCTTCATCATCAAATCCTGTCTTACACGTTCGGCTAAATCACGAATCTGCTCCATGGTTACGGGTCTCTTCTCACAAGCTTTCTGTAGTCCCCTGATAACCTTGTTCAGATCGAAGCGTTCAATTCTTCCATCTTTCTTCCTCACCATAAGCTCCACAGTTTCAACATACTCGTACGTTGTGAATCTTCTGCCACAACTCAAGCATTCCTTCCGTCTTCTAACCACGTTGTTCGGTGAATCCCTTGTTTCAAGGGTTCTCACGTTTTCAGACCCGCAGTATGGACATTTCATAGGCATCGCTATCACAATTATATTTATGTATGAACTTCCGTATATTTTTAGTGTCTGTCAAACAAGACAAAACACTACATATAGCGTTTAAGCATATAAATCCTTTCCACAGCAACATTGAAATACTCTGCTAAGCATCTGAAGGATAAACCTACAGTATTGACATAATCACGGAAAACAAAACAATTAGAAACTGTCCGCTCTTGGAGAAAGATTTCGATTTTAAGCCTTAATGAAAGCGTTTAAAATTTGCGCTATACGCTTCGTTCAACCCCAGCTTGCCTTTCGGCGATTCCAGATAAGATGAACACTATTGATGATAATATTAACACGAAGGTTAGGGAAGAAAACAAACCCTTGTAACTTAGACTTGTGACGAGGATGAGGCTGCAGATGACGGGTCCAAGGGTTTGTCCAACATCCATTATTGTGCTCAATAATCCCATGGCACTGCCAACCACTTCTATGGGAACGAGTTCGCTGACGAGGGCGGGTGTTGAAGAAGTTACCAATGAGAATCCTAACCCATATATCACCGATAGGAACAGCAGAATCGGAAACTCTGTGGAAAAGGGGATTGCAACTAATGGTATGGTGCACCACTGATTATACAGCCCAAGATTATCGGGGCTCTTCTTCCAATTCTATCCGAAACTCTGCCAAAGTAAGGCTTAGAGAGCATAACAACCACCAATTGACTCGTCATGATGGCTCCCTGCAGGAACGGGTCTAAATTGATGACGTCCCCCATGTATTTTACGAAGAAGAACTCCACAGAACCGTAAGTGTAATACTGGATTGCCTCAACAAAGCCAACGGTTAAGACACCGCGAGCTTTGGCGACGCTTTTCCATCCGTGAACAATACCTTTTAATGTAGTTTTCTTTAAAGCTTCAGTTTTCTTCTTAGCGATTCTTCTTTTTTCACGTAGAAAGGGTAAGGCTGTGATGAACGCCGTTACTCCAGCGGCGCCGACGGCGAGGTAGAGGCTGTGGAAATTGTTGTTTGTAACGGACAATATGGAACCGCCGAGGATCGGTGCTATGCTTCTTCCAACGATAGTCACTGAGGAGAAGAGTGATATGCGTTCTCCCCTTTTTGTTGGAAAGGTTTCAGCTATCAAGGCTTCTGCGACGGGAACAAACATTCCTGTTGCAAATCCGTGGTAAAAACGCACAAGGATTAGTTGCCACCAAGAGTTTATTAAGAGATAAAGGAATGGAGCCGAGGCGAAAATAACGCTGGAAATTAACAGAACCTTTCTCCGTCCCAATATGTCTGATAGGGAACCTGCTGGCAGACTGATGAGTATTCCTGGAATCGTAGAGGCGATGGCGACAACCCCGGTCCAGAATCCCTCTGGAGTGTTTAGGCTTTCGGCGAAGTGGGGTAGAACAGGGTTTTTTGACATGGTTGAGCTTAGAATTGCGAACAGTCCCATTGTGCAAAGTGTCCAAAACACTATGCTTTCAGAGTTTTTTAACTGCGGGGTCATCGGTTAACCAGCTTGAAAATAAAATAAGGGAATAGTGTTAAAACTTAACGTTTTATTCTCGCATTTTTCTGATTAAGAATTCACGTTGCTGTTTTCTGTTCATTCCTTCCAGTTCATCCTTGTGCTTCTCGCGGAGCAGCTTGTACTTGCAATAGCTGTAAAGCGCATCGTAAACGTACGCTGCTTTTTCCACAGCTTCAAAATCATCTTTCACGTTGAACCTTGCACCGGTCATTATTGCACTTAACCCTATCCCTTCAGGCGCCAGTTCAGTGTCACGCGTATCCGCTGAATGAACTATCTTGGCGAGTTCATGGAGCACCGGGTCTTTCAGCTTGTATTCTTCTATTATCGTTTCGAAACTGCATCTTCCATCGTGATGTCCAAGTTTAACCCCCGGCGCATCAAACGGTATTGCTCCTTGCGTTTTTGCAACTTCTTCAATTTTCTCCGTAGGTACAAAAATGAACTCTGCTTCAGGGTCTATGAACTTCTTAATAAGCCATGGACAAGCAGTTCTATCCACGTGCACATATTCACGTGTAACCCACTTCAAATTTGACACCTTACACTGAGGTTTAAAGCTTATCACTAATACGTTTTTTGGATTCATAATTCTTAACTTAGCTGAGGCATACTGAAAGGCGGTGGCTATCGTGGTTAGATATGTGGGTTTGTACAGGGAACTCAACGAGAATGAACACGCAATTGTCGAAAACAACGTTTTGACGCCCACGATTTTCAGGAAAGAGATTCAAGTGAAAAAGTTCATCGGACACGAAAGAAAGGAAATTCCGGTTTCATGCCTGATGACTAACATTTACCTCACAAACAAAAGACTGATGTTTCTGATAATCCGCGAGGTTGAAGCCCTGGTTCTCCGCAAGAAGGGGGTTCCGACACTTTCAGGGATTGAGGGTTCATGGTATGAGATTCCAGTTTCAGCAATAAAGAACGTTGAAGCCCTCAACAAAGAACTGAACAAGGAGAAAGAGTTGAAGAAGCTTGTTCCTTCGTTGGCTGATAAGCAAACCGTTTCATTGGTTGAAATAACGTATGAGGGAAGAAGGACATCTGGAAATCTCAAAGAATACATGGAATCAATGTTTGACGCTGAAGGATTAGCCAGAATGTTCAACTTCAAAGATGTTGTGGAGTTAGCCAACAAGGTTCAGATAGTGGGTGAACAAAACATAGGCATAGTGCCGAAACTGAAGGGGATAATGAGCTAAAACCAGCCTCTACACCCTCACTTTCCTGTTGTTTTCCCAACTCCTCTGGCATTTCAGCACGTTTTAGAATTCCAATTCTGTAATATTCCCTTTCGGAAATAAGCATCTTATAACTTAAGATGTTAGATGTTCTCGGCGACAGACATGCACGCAGCACAAGTCCTACGCGTCCTAATGACTCAAGAAGCGAGACTGCAGAGGAAGGTGAAGAAAAACCGTGGAAAGCAACATTTGACCTTTCTTGACGTTTCTGAGAATCTCTGGTTTCAGCTTAACTACAAACTCTTGAAGTTTTCCCACAGCATCCTATGGGTGTTCTACCTGTTAAAAACCTCCATTCTGGTAACCAGAACACCTCTGACAACGCTTAAGTCTCTGCCAAAGGCTCTGACAAGCTAAAGGCTTAGACAATTTTATTTATCTCTTTCACGCTCTTTGTTAGAAGGACAAACATGAAAATCAGGGAATTTGTTGACAGAGACTTGCCAAGCCTAGTCGCGTTGTTTAACGAGACGTATAAAGGCTCATACGAGTTCATCCCGTTTGACGAAACAACTCTTCGCTCCTGGATTCGTGAAAGAAACCCCAGAATCTTCATAGCTGAAGAAGACAACAAGGTTAAAGGATTTGTCGTTTATCGCAGCGGACACTGGGGTGATGAAATCCGTTGGCTATGCGTTTCCGACCATCCAAACCGAAAACTTGTGGAAGACGCATTAGTTAGAGAGGTTGAAAAACTCGTCAAACGCGGAGAGATATCCACAACTGTTGACGCTGAAGATTCAAAGATTGAAGAGTGGATTAAGCGAGGCTACAAGCCTGAAGGCGGACTCTACCACATGGTTGCCCAACTCGACGGTTTGAAGCCCATTCCAAAGGTTCCGGAGGGAATAAAGCTTCGCAGTTTGAAACCAAACGAAGAAAAGGAACTGGTGGAAGCCATCAACAATGGCTTCGGCTGGGAAAGAGTGACGCAAGATACTATTCGAAGATGGAAAAAGAATAATCCTCCGTTCGATGAAGAATGGGTTCACGTGGCAGAGCTTGACGGTAGGATAATCTCAGTTGTAGTTTCAAAACCGGACACAGAGTATAACAGGTTCTTTAAAGGGAGACGAGGCTATCTAGGTCCGGCGGCTACCCTTCCAGAACACCGCAACAAAAATCTTGCAAAGGCTCTCACGAGACGAGCTATGAACTTTCTCTACGAGAAGAAAATGAACTCTGTGGCCTTGTACACTTCGGAGCGGAACGTTCCCTCTGTAACGCTCTTACGGAAGCTGGGATTCAAGGTTAAGCATCACTGGAAATTCTTACATAAAGACCTTAAGTAACCGCTGCAAAAGTTTCCAAAATGGCTCTAAAATTGGAAGGAGCAAAATAAGTGAGAGATGAAATTAAAAAAGGGATTTTATGCTTTCTTCTCAACCTCCAATTCTTTAACCCTCGTCTCAATGAACTCGGCGACCTTCTCTTGACTGTACCTCTTCTCCTCTAGCTGTTTTTTCAGCTGCTCCTTGATCACGTTGAGAGCTTTGTCCATGTCGAAAGGTTTCACTATATACGCGTCAGCTCCCTTGTTAACGGCTTCTATCGCGTTTCGCAGCGTCGGATAGCCCGTTATGATTATTTTACGCATCTTCGGCGTCGTATCCCTAATCTTCGTTAACAGTTTTACCCCTTCCATGTCTGGAAGTCGTATGTCGATTAGGGCTAGGTTGTAGAATTTTCTCTTTGTTATCTCTATGGCTTCCTTTGCAGTACCCACAGATTCAACGGTGTATCCTTCGTCTTCTAGAATTTTCGTCAACACTTTTCTTATGTTCTCGTCGTCGTCAACAACGAGGATTCTGGCATTTCCACCCATACTTTTTCACCTCCCAACTTTTTAGGTTTTATCGGAAGAGTCACCTTGAATGTTGTACCTTTACCAACAGTGCTTTCACATGAGATACAACCGCTGTGAGCTTCTATAAAACGTTTACATATTGGTAATCCAAATCCCATTCCCTTCGCTTTTGTTGTGAACAGTGGAACCCAAAGTTTTTTCAGTGTTTCCTTCGACATGCCTACTCCCGTGTCTGTGAATGCGATTTCTACGTTATCACCCACCTTCCTACTTCTTATCGTTAATTTTCCACCGTTCGGCATGGCTTCAACAGCGTTCTTAATCAAGTTAACAAAGGTTCTCTTCATCTTTTCAACGTCACACTTTATCTTCGGTTTATTTTTCACTAGGTTTATCACCTGAACGTTTTCCGGTATCTTCACCAGGGATAAGGCTTCCTTTACGAGGGTTTTCGGGTTTGTCTCAGAAAGCTCCAACTCTATTTCCCTTGAATAGTCCAGAAGATCGCTTATTATCTTGTTAGAGTAAGCTATGTTCTTTTCTATAAGCTCAAGCATCTCCCTCACTTCAACGCTCATCTTTGAATCCAGTTTTCTCTTTAAGTAGTACGTGGCTCCAGCGATGCTGGTTAACGGGTTACGCAAGTCATGTCCAACCATGCCAGCCAACTCACCTATGACGGCTAACCGTTGAGCCTTAAGCAGCTGCTCCTGAGACTTCTTCAACTCACGTGTTCTCTCCTCCACCTTCAGTTCAAGCTCATCCGCGTAGGCTTCAAG
>PIYA01000073.1 GCA_003601785.1 Candidatus Bathyarchaeota archaeon | reverse complement strand
GCTAAGGCGTCGCATATTTTGTCAAGCACGTAATAAGTGACTGGTGCTTCACTCTCTTCTCGTGTTAAAGCCAGAATTTTCCAGATTCTTCTCTTAAATCTAAGCTTTTTTCCTTCAGCCTCCCTCTCCATCAACCCGCAAAAATGTTTGTCGAATATTTTTCCAAGCCATAAGGGTCCCGCCACGTCAAGCTTTGAACCGCATTCTCCGCATTTTCCATGGTGTTCAGAGAGTAAGAGTCCTTTCACAGTTTCTCTGTGGAAGCATTTGAAGCAGTGGAGTATGTATCCCATGTTTTGAAGGGTTCTGTCGGCTTTTTTTGCACCGTGTTCTATTTTTGCATACAAGCGTATGTAATGGTCTGTGCTTTGGCTGAAGAGGATGTCCACGCCCATGTCATGTTTCGCCGCTGTCGTGGCTAGGCATCCAGCTAAAAGTCTGACGGCTATCTCGTGGCAGTATTCCGTTCGTAAAGGTTTTCCCCCGTACTTTCTGATGCAAGCCTTCGGGTAAACACCGCACAAAGGAGCCATATCGGTGGCTGTTAAAGCTAGAAGTCCACCGCTTCTTAAGGCTCGAACTGCAGAGTCTATGTAAGGTGTTGGAGACCCGAAGGGATCTATGTCTATTGCGTCGAATCTCTTCCGTGGTGCACCGTAACTGCTTAAAAGAAAGTTTGCATCTTCGTTTCTAACGAGGACGCGTTTGTCAAGCTTGTTCATTTCCACGTTGTAGCTGGCGAGTTTGAAGGCTTTCTCGTTGATGTCGTTCATGACAACCTTCTTGACACCGTCAACCTCCACAGCGAAACGTGTTCCCCTTACACCGCAGCCAGCCAACGGTTCACAGACGGAAATTTCACGGTTAACTGTTCTCTGATAAGCTTGAAGGGCTAAAACGGCTATGTCACGGTTCAACTCCATAACGGGATTGTAGAATACGGGAGCCTTTGAAGGAGCGTATTCGGAAGGAGACTTCACGAAAGCCTTAAGTTTTGGAACCAAAACTAAACTCTAACTTCTCCCTCCTCAACTATTTCAGTTGGAAAACCCATCTTGAAACGGTTACCCTTCATTTCTCAGCAGTTTCTCCCGAATGTCGAATGAAAAACGATTATTAAGGAATATTAGGCTTCTGGTTTTGGAGAAAAACCTTGAAAAAACGGTTGTTGCTTTTAACGGGAAATCCAGGAGTGGGAAAGACAACTGTTCTGTTGAGGGTTATCAAAGCCTTAAAGGCTGAAGGCTACACGGTAGGCGGGATGATAAGCCGTGAGGTTCGAACGCATGGAACACGCGTTGGTTTTTTGAAATCCTAGATTTGACCAGCAACGCGAAGGGCTGGCTTGCACATGTGAACCAAAAGATTGGTCCAAGAGTCGGCAAATACCGTGTGAACTTGGAAGACCTCAACAACATAGGCGTTGGCGCTGTGGTGAAAGCCGTTGCAAACATGGATGTAACAGTGATAGACGAGATTGGACCGATGGAGTTGCACTCTGAAAACTTCAAAGAGGCTGTTAGAAACGCTGTTGAAAGCGGAAAACTCGTCATAGGCACGGTTCACTGGAAGGTGAGAGACAAACTGATAGATGAGATAAGGATGAGGGAAGATGCGGAAATTTTTAGAGTAACCTATGAAAATAGGGAAAAACTACACGAGGTAATAGTCAAAAAAGCCCTACAGTTTTTGAAAGAAGCCATAAAACGTTATTAGCCTCAAAGCAGACTAATCTTTAAAGATGAACTTTATGTTGGTTGCTGGTGTGGACGACGCTGGACGCGGCTCCGTAATCGGTCCCTTGGTTATCGCAGGGGTTCTGATGAAGGAGGAAAACCTACCGAAGCTTGTTCAATTAGGCGTGAAGGATTCAAAGGTTTTGTCTCCGCGAAGACGCGAAAAACTCGCCGTTGAAATCAAAAAACTGGCTTTAAAATACAGCGTGATAAAGCTAGCTCCGAAGGAAATCGATGTTGTCGTTCAGACGGGTAGGAAACTCCACAGGTTGAACAGGTTAGAGGCTCAGACCATGGCGAGAATCATCGAAGAGCTTAAGCCTGACATTGCCTACGTGGACGCCTCAGACGTTCTTGAGGAACGTTTCAAAGAGCACATTTTAGAGTGTTTATCGTTCAAGGTTAAGGTTATCTCTGAGCATAAGGCTGACAGAAAATACCCCATAGTCTCAGCGGCTTCCATAATTGCAAAGGTGGAGAGAGACGAGGAAATTGAAATTTTAAGGGAGAAATACGGAGATTTCGGATGCGGATATCCAACAGACAAGAAAACAATAAACTTTCTTCACGAATGTCTCCAAAAATTCGGTGAGTATCCAGATTTCGTGAGGAAGTCTTGGAAGCCTGCTAAGAAGGTGAAGAGTGAAAACGACGTACACCAAAAAAGGCTTGTTTAAATCTTCGTAACCAAATCTTCCGGTTTCCTTATCTTCGAAATCTCTCTGCTGTGGATAAAGGATACATCTTTGTTCAAAGGTTTTTTTCCGTTTGTTATAAAAACCGGATGTGCCTGAACAACGTTGCTGACGCTTAAGATTTCCTCCACTCTCCTTTCAACTTCTCTTTCCTTGCCGTCTGAGACTCCTCCGATGATTTTCATCTTCTCTTCGTGGACTCTGATGACGAAGTCGAAAGGCGCTTTCCTAACCGAAACCATTGTGACGTTGTGATGTGCGAATTTTCTGAAAATTTTTCTGAGAAACTTGTTCTTGGTGATTACGTGTTTCGCTGTTGTCAGGAATCTTCCACGCTTCATCTTCGTCTTTTCAAGAACGTTTACGGGTTTGGCGACGGGGATTCCTAAGACCCATATCAACTTGTAAGCCGCTGAAACGGAAGCCTTAGCCATGCCCTTTTCATAACCGTAAAGCGTTCTCCTCGATATGCCGATCATCTCAGCCACCTCACCTATGGACAATCCAAGTTCCCTTCGCCTCTTTCTTACGGCTTCCCCGTCAATCTCAACGTAGTATCCTCCCGGACTTGCCCGAATCAACGGGTACACCTTACGGAGAACGATGCTTTCGAAGGTTTTGGGAGTGACGGCTGAAATGTTGTATCTTGAATAAACGGTGTCATCTTCCAGTGGTTTTCCACGCGCCTTCTCACCTATCAGAAGCGATGATGCAGATATACATTCAGAAATTGTTTTTAATTCACGGGAGTCGCTTGGAGAGAGATTTCCTATGTCATGTTGAACCTTTAAAATAATATTGCTGTCCCTTCTCGCTGCAAAGTCGAAGCAGCTTGGTCGAGAACAGCATCTTTGAGAAATTGTGAAACCCGCTTTTATTAGTGTCTCCCTTGTTGTCTCTGTCTTCTCCGTCTCTAAAGCGGTCATCGAATGTTCACGATAAATATCATAGCGCTATGAGATATAAACTATACTGACCTCAACGCTAGCGTATGATCTTGAAATCTAGATTTTAACTGTTTAGTTTAACTTCATATATTTTTTATTTTTTTCTAGATTAGGATTCGATTTCTGAATAAAAATAAAAGGAGGTGACAAACCATGAATTTGAAAACAACCAAGGTATTTTTACTTTCCGTTCTATTCTGTTTAGCATTATTCAGCATTGCAGCAATTTCAACGGGCTTTCCTGTGAATTTCTCTGGCGACCCAGTAGCTGGCGGCCACCCAAATATTAGTTCGACAAGTGATAACTATTTGTGTGGCGACCCTGTGGAGGGTGGGCATCCATGTAGCAACCAAAGCGCTTGAAAGAAAACTTCAAAAACTTTGAACCATAAAAAATAGAGTAGAATCTTTAGTTAAAATAAGTGAAGAAAACATGCAAAAGAAGCTAAGAACTCAAGACGTGGAAGTATTAGAAGGCTTGGCATTATACGGTCCAAGAAATTTATCAAGGCTTGCAACTCAACTGAACATGTCTACTGGAACTTTGCGGCGTAAAATCAGAAAGTTACGCTCTCATTTTTCTCTATTTTTTACAGGGAGTATTTATCACACGAATATTGGACTCAGAAAAGTAGTTGTTTTTGTGGAGTTTAAATTAGGATATGAAGAGCTTCTTTATCAATGCTTGAAATCTAATGATTATTGGTTATATGTAAGCCAATGTATTGGAAGCCCTAAGTATTTAGCAATATATGGAATTCCGGCAGGAAGGGAAAAGGAATTTGAAGAGTTTTTAAGCGAGCTTAAGAAATTGGATTTTGTATGTGATGTTAAATTTTTCTGGAGTACATGCTTCCAGAATGTAAACACGACAAGTATATGGTTTGACAAGGAACGCGAAGAATGGGTCTTTCCATGGGGTTCATGGGTAAAGGAAGTATTGAACAAAAAAGGAGAATTGCCCTACACGCTTAAAGACCCGTCTGCTTATCTTCAGATGGCAGATTGGATAGATATTATGATATTAAAAGAGCTTGAAAAGGATTATACAATTAAGTTAAAGGACATAGCGAGAAAACTTGGTATAAGCCTCCAACGATTAAAATATCATTTTGAAAATCACGTCATTAAAATGAAAATGTTGGAAGGCCATCAAATAGTAGCCAAACATTATGAAGGGCTATCTCCTGACACATATTATTTTAGATTTGTTTTCAAAAATCATGAAAACTTCATCAAATTTGCTTGTTCGTTGTTAGATAAACCGTTTGTTAGAGTTATGGGAAAGGTATACGGTAAGAACCAGTTGTTTGTTCAAGTATATCTGCCAAGACGAGAACTGAAAAATTTTACTGAGGCACTTTCAAAACTTATTAAAGCTGGATTCTTAGAAACCTATGAGTATGTTATTCAAGATCTAACTAAGACAGAGAGGCAGACAATCTCTTACGAATTTTTTAAGGACAACAATTGGATATACGACCATAAAAAGTACATGAAAAAACTGTGTTCTATTATAAAGCATCTTAAAAAAGATTAACAAGTTTTTACTTTTTTATCATTTACAATAATTGTTTAACCGAAAATAAAATAAACCAACTACAGAATTATCATTGGAGTCTGATAAAGATGTTGAAGGATAAAAAACAGAAAATCTCCGCAACAGGAATATTGACATATAACATTCTCAAAGTGGACGATGACATGCTTGAATGGTTAGACGCTGAAGACTTCAGCTTAGCAGCCCTCGGAAAACTAATTGGCATCGATGAAGAGCATAAAGTGAAGGTGAGAATCACTTTAGAAGTTGTGAAGGAACCATGTGAATTTTGCGGAAAACTAACAACAGGCGACAAATTATGCGACATATGCAAAAGAATTGTATGTGATGACTGTGCGAAAATCGATGCTACCGGAAGATATTGTCCCACATGCTACGACCTTAAAAAAAGCACCCCGTAATATCTCAGTAGCCTTCTATCTCTTTCTCATAGGCGAAATTTGTTAAAGCCAAGTGATGGCCACATTTCTCATCAATCCGCTGCCCCAATTTTCTTTCATTAACCGCTTGTTCATGCATTTAAGCCTACGACTAACATGATGTCTCGTAATTTTATAAGGCTTAATCTTGCAGCAACATTTTCAGGCAGCATTCCCTCACGGCCAGCTTCATAAAGCGTCTGTAAGATTGAACAGTCAACCTCGTTTTGGCAGCAAACTCTCCAACAAAAGGCGTCTCAAAATTGAAAAATCCTTCAAACCAGCAAAATAGTGCATTGCATAAGCTTAACCTCTTAAATTTCACGTAAAATACGCTTAACCAGCTGTGCGCTAGGCTCTAGCGACTAGCGACTACCATGACATGAGCCTTATCGTATGGTTCTAAATTTATAACATCCTCTATTTGGAAACCTCGGTTCTCCAACACTTTGACCTCTCGCTTGAAGATTTCAGACGGTTCCTTCGTCACATCTATGCTCTGAGCCTTCACCGCAAGCATCACCCATCCATCCGTCTTAAGAAACAAATCAGCGTTGTCCGCTAAAACCTTCGCTTGTTCAGGCTGAGCGATGTCGCAGTAAATGTCATCAACCTTCCCGTTCACGAAAATTGCATATTTTTCCGGTATACGCGCATCAGCCAAGATGGCTGACATGTTAAGTCTGAAAGCACAGACATTATCCACAAGTTCCCTTATGGCTCTCGGAGCGAACTCCACACAGTAGACGTGTCCGCTCTCGCCGACTATGTCTGAAACGTGGCTGGCGGTTGTTCCTGAGGCAGCGCCTAGATAGAGAACCTTATGCCCTGGTTTTATCGGAACCGTCTTTAGATTCTTTAACACAGCTGCCGCAAGCTTGCTTCGAAACGGGTCCCAAAGGCGATATTCAACACCCTCGTAACGAACCAGTTTTTCACCGTAGACGTTTCTTCCAGGCGTCAGGTTCTTTGTCGCCAACCTTTCCGTTCCATCTTCAAGAATCACCTGGTAGATTGCCGAAAACTCTGGATGCGGCTTAACCCTTACCTGCATGTCTCCTCTTTCTCCTCTTCTTCTTCGATTTTTGCTTGAATCCTTTCTTTGAAACCTGAGTCGGCTGAGCGTACTTTTCCTGAATCTCCTCAACCCTTTCCTCCAAGCCTCTCCTCAAGTCATCACCCATGTATCTCCCTCCAAACGCATCCATCCTCGCCGCTATGGCGAGTTTTCCAGCTAGGGCTCTCGCTATTTTCCCCCTCTGCCACCTTTTAGCATCGTGCAACAGCGCGTGTTGGAATATAATCCCATGTTTCGGCGGTCTTGTCCCCGTCTTTAAAGAGCGGAAAAGAGCTTTCTCAGCGCCTAAAACCTGGATTGTACTCGCCGGCATCTTAGCCAGGTTTGTTAATCCGCCAGCTATGGCTATCAGACGTGCACCTAACAGGGAGCCAACTATGGCTTTTATGTTGGGTGCAACCTCTTCCATAGCTTCATCCAGATAATCCTCCAATGTCTGTCTCAACTGGTATAATTCTAAGACGTTTCTGCAGAGGTTTTGAACTTGTTTTAGGTCTTTCTCCGTGAGGTCTGCCCCCATGGATTTTTCCGCCGCTTCAACTATCCGTTGGGCTTTCGTCTTCGGCACTCCTTCCTCCTCCAATTTTTCAACGGTCATGTTTTCTCTGCCGCCGAATCTGAAAACCAAACGGGCGTATGTCTCATGTTTGTCTATTAATCGGTCAAGCTGGAAGTGTACGCCGTACCATTCTCTCACCCGAGCCATGAAGAGATTTGTTGTCTTGTTTAAGTCGTCGATTGTTTGGATGGCTTGAGCCACGATTAGGTCTTTTTTCTCAACAGCTCTTTTAACGCGAAGCTTTGTGGTTTCCAAGCTTAGAGAGTGCATCCACCTCATGAACTCTTCAGCATCCTTAACGAAACCTGTTTCAACGG
>PIYA01000007.1 GCA_003601785.1 Candidatus Bathyarchaeota archaeon | reverse complement strand
TTACCCTTCTCGTTTCCCCACAATCATGGATTATAGGCATCGCAGGGTTAACCACAGGCGTGATCGGATATCTTGTCAAGGAGAAAATTCAAAGGGATAAACCATGATTGAACTTCTTTTACCCATCTTCGGATTCCTGATAGGAACTGTTGCTTCCATGATAGGAATCGGAGGCGGCGTTTTCATAGTGCCTTTGCTGGCTCTATTATACGGTTTCTCTCCAGCTCAAGCCGTTGGAACAAGCCTAACAACGATAATCTTCACATCTCTAGCTTCCACAGCAAATTATTCAAAACAAAAGAGAATCTACTATAAAATCGGGCTAATCCTAGCGATAACAACCATTCCAGGAGCCATCTTAGGCGCATACTTAACGTCAATCATCCAACAACGGCTTCTAGGCTTAACCTTTGGAGTTTTCTTAATTTTTGTCGCCCTCCGCATGATATTCAGGCTTAACCTATCAAAAACTCAAAGCATCATAAGCTCTGAACACACGATGCTTGAAAACAAGAAAAAAGTTTGGCTTGGCTTAGCCCTAAGCTTCTTTGGAGGATTATCCTCAGGGCTTCTAGGCATCGGCGGAGGCGCCCTTCTAGTTCCAATAATGAACCTAGCCATGGGCATGACAATGCACGTTACCACAGCAACTTCCATGTTCACGATGATCTTCACTTCCACATCAGGTGTCGTTCAACACCTATCCTTGGGTCACGTAAACCTTGAAAGCGCGCTTCTGTTGGCTGTGGGAACAATCTTCGGTGCCCAGCTGGGCGCGTACGGTTCTAAAAAGATTTCGGGTGGAAACCTCCGCAGAATATTCGGTTTAGTTCTGATAATTATAAGCATTAGAATGATATTGAAGTACGCTTAAGGCTGAGGCTTTTCCAAATCCGTGTAAGAGAGATGTTGAATCACGTCTGTTTTAAGCGAGCATAAGAAACTGTCAATTGACTTAATTTCTGAAGTAAAGGAACCTTTAAGTTCATGAATAAAAGTTGAAAAGTCTGTGAAATCCTTGTGAATTGAAACCATGGCAAGAGTTTTTCCGTTCAGACCTCCTCCAAGGCTTGAAAATATCACTTTACGGCTTTTCACAGTCCATTCACGGATTTTCTTCACAAAATCTTCCGTTATATCCGCTGACAGAAAGTTGAACGCCATTATTTCAAAACCGATCTTGTCAAGGGCTGGAACCAAGGTGTATCCGTAGATGTATCCTTTCTTTTCAAGAGTCTTCCTCATCCTAGTTATTGTAGGTTGGGAAACTCCGACGGCTTTCGCGAGTTGTCTGTCGCTTCTCCTCGAGTTCTTCATCAACTCGTAGAGTAAATCTATCATCTTTTGTTTTGGCATGCCCATTTTACAACCAATTCAGTCTCATAAGCTTTTCTGTTATATTATCTTCTTTCTCTTCAACATGTTCTCTAACACTGGTTTCAGCTTTTTGTTTTCAGCCTTAATCTTCTCCTTACCTAAGGCTTTTAACTGCTCGGTCATCTCCGTGACAACCTGCGCAAACTTAACACCCTCAGCGGCTGATATGTACTCTATGCGGAAACGCTCCGGGCTTAACCCCAACTTGTGAAGCATAGGCGCCAATGCTTCCATTCTCGCTTTCATCTTCCAGTTTCCACTAATGTAATGGCAGTCATAGGGAAGGTGGCAAGCGCCAACCATAACTCCAGCCGCACCTAATCTGAAAGCTTCCAAAACGAAGTCTCTGTCAACCCTTCCTGAACACATAACCCTTATAGGCCTTATAGTAGGCGGATATTCCAGTCTGCTCGTTCCAGCTAAATCTGCGCCAGCGTAGCTACACCAGTTGCATAGAAAAGCCAATATTTTATCTTCTGGATTCGTTTCTAAAGCGGCTCTTATCTGAGCAAGTATTTGCGCGTCTGTAAAGTGCATCTGAGTTATTGCGTCCGCTGGACATTCAGCCACACATGTTCCGCAGCCGTGGCACATGGCTGCTATCACTTGGGCTGGCTGTTTCTCAACGATTTTTATCGCTCCGTAGGGACATTTCTGAGCGCATATCCCACATTTCGTTTTAACGTTTCTACACTTTTCCGGGTCAACAACAGCTATTATCGGTTCAATCTTCCACGTGGGCTTTGAAAGAACTGTGGCTGCTCTGGATGCGGCTCCGCTTCCCTGTGAGACGCTGTATGGTATGTCTTTGGGTCCTTGACACGCTCCAGCGAAGAATATTCCATCCGTTGGCGCGTCTATGGGTTTGAGTTTCGGATGACTTTCCATGAAGAACCCGTTTGACCCTCTCGTGATGTTCAATATGCGGGCCAGCTCGTCGGAACCCTTCTTTGGTATAGCCGCCGTTGCCAAGACAACCATTTCAGCCTCTATTTCTATTGGTTTTCCAAGCTGCGTGTCTTCAGCTCTTATAATCAGGTTTTTTGTCTTCGGATCTTCGAAGATTCGGCTTACTCTTCCACGGATGAAGTTTGCACCCAGCTCTCTCGCCCGCTGGTAGAATTCTTCGTAGCCTTTGAAGTTGCTCCGCATGTCCATGTAGAAAACGTATGTTTCCACGTCCTCCTTGTACTTCTCCTTGAGCTGGACAACGTGTTTTAGGGTGTACATGCAGCAGAAGTTTGAACAGTACGGAAATTTACCGGTGTCTCGAGAGCCAACACACTGGATGAAGGCTACGCTTCGAGGTTTCTTCCCATCGGAAGCTCTAATGACTTTTCCGCCTGTTGGACCTGCAGCCAGTATCAATCTTTCGAATTCAAGGGATGTTATCACGTTTGCGAATTTACCGTAGCCGTAGAGTGGGTTATCATAAGGCAAGTATATGTCATAACCTGTCGAGACTATTATGGCTCCAACTTCCAGTTCTATCTCTTCCGGTTGCTGTTCAAAGTCTATGGCTTGTCTCGCTCCGCATGCATCAACACACTTGTAACACTCGATGCAGTAGTCTCTGTTAATCCTGTAAACAAGCGGGACAGCTTGATCGAAGGGAACGGATATGGCCTTTCTAACCCCTAAGTTCATGTCCCACTCGTTGGGATACTCAATCGGACAAACGTCTCTGCATTCACCGCATCCCGTGCAGTTCTCCTCGATGACGTATCGCGGGTTCTTTCTAATCTTAACCTTGAAGTTTCCGACGTAACCGCTCACGCTCAACAAGTCCGCGTAGGATATTATCTCTATGTTAGGATGCCTTCCAACATCAACCATCTTCGGCCCTTCGATGCAGATGGAGCAGTCAAGCGTTGGGAAAGTCTTGTCTAACTGTGCCATGTGTCCACCTATGCTCTCCGAGTTCTCAAGCATGTAAACCTTAAAGCCCATCTCAGCCAAGTCTAAGGCTGCGCTTATCCCAGCGATTCCACCGCCTATGATTAACGCCTTGTTTATCACGGGTACTTCCATCGTTTGAAGCGGTCGTAGAAGCCTAGCCTTCGCGACAGCCATCTTGATAAGGTCTTTAGCCTTCTCCGTCGCCTCCTTCGGGGTGCTCGGATGACACCAAGATGAGAACTCTCGGATGTTAGCCATCTCAAACAGATACGGGTTTAATCCAGCCTCGGAAACTGTTCTTCTAAAGGTTGGCTCGTGCATTCTCGGTGAACAGGCGGCTACAACGACACGGTTTAAATTATGCTCTTTTATACCCTTCCTTATCTCTTCTTGTCCAGGGTCAGCACACGTGTAACGGTTATCCTTGACGTAAACAACATCCGGTAAGGTCTTGGCAAACTCAACAAGCTCCTGTATGTCTAATACGCCTGCGATGTTTAACCCGCAGTGGCATATGAAGACGCCTATCCGCAGTTCTTCGCTTTCTTGGTTCTGTTCTCCCCTTTTTTCACTCTTGTTCATGGATACCCACCTTCCATCCTAACCTTTTCTCAACGGATTCCCGTGCCTTTTGGGAGCTCTTAGCCTTCAACTCCTTAGTCATTATGATGGGAGAAGCCAGTTTCTCCAAGGTTTTGTTCCACACTCCGGAGCGAACGGGCGTGTGATTTATGCTTGTTCTCTCAAGCTCTAAGGCTTCGTCAACGGGACAGACAACCTTACACGCACCACAATAAACACAAAAAGCCTCGTTGACGTGGACTTTCCCATCATCATCTGACAAGTATAAGGCTCCGGTGATAGGGCACACGTCTAGACAATCTGTGCATCCATCCGGACACTTATCTTGGTGAATGGTGATTTTCCCGTAGAAAAATTTGCTTACTTGTATTGCGTCTTCTGGACATTTAACCTCACAGATCCCGCAGCAGGGACAAAAATCCTTTTCGATTTCAACCTTAACCTTAAGCCTGCTTTTCTCCTCCTCCGTTAATGATTCAACGTTTTCAACAATTTTCCCATCAACCGTTAACCTTGAGACCCTGATCAAGTCTAGGGGACACGCTTCCTCACATTCCTTGCAGTCCACTGGACACTTTGTTGAATCCACCTTGATGTCGCGGATCAGCTGTGGAAAACTCTCCTTCTCAACAACGGAAAGCAAGTGTTCTCCGTTCACGGTTACTCTTATCGCACCAAACGGGCATAAAACATCACATATCCCGCAGAAGTTACACTTTTCAAATTCTATGTCAATCTTGGCGTGTTCAGCCTTCTCTCCAGCCTTTTTCTCTTGTCTTTCAAGTTTGATTGCCTCTTTTGGACATGCAAGAGAACATATTTCACATCCAACGCATCTTTTTTTGTCGAGAACAAGCTTGTAATCTTTAACGTGTAATCTCCACTCTAAAGTTAATGTCTCAGCCGTCTCTTCCTTTAAAGTTTTTAAAGGCATCCATTAACCCACCAAGTCACATCTCAGCGGACGTGAAGGTTTTGGAATATGCGTTAAACTAAAACCGTAATATATCTTTTGGCTTGAAATCAGCTAGGTTTAACATATGAAATCCTACAAACAGCCACGTGGCACTTCAATTTTTCCCCATCGCTTTCTAAATCAACAATCTCTAAGCCAGCACCACACAGCAACCGTTTAAACTCTTCCAGATTGAAAACCCTTTTTAAACCTGTGACAGCCACGACAGCGTCGTTCTTCGCAACTCTCTTAATCTCCCTTAACGTTTCAGCAGGGTTCGGCGTGTTCTGAACAACTGTGAAGGCGAAAACACGGTCAAAAACGTCTTCTTTGAAGGGCATGTTGTCAGCGTCAGCTAAAACCAGATGAACGTTTCGAAGCTTTCTTCCACGTTTTTTCGCTTCGAACAACAGTTTCTTGGAAAAATCCAATCCGACAACGGTTTCGGTTTTTTCCGCGATGCGGTTGAACAAAAGTCCTGTTCCACATCCAACGTCTAGAATTAAACCGCCTTCCACCGTCACGTTTTTCAAAGCGACGTCAAATTTCACGTTCTGTTCTTCAGCGTACCGCATGTCATAAAGATGCGCTGTTAAGTCGTAACGTTGCATCAAATCGCGTTTTTTGTCCCATTCACTCATTTGAACAGCGCTTCCACGGATAGCTTGTAAAGCTTAATTTAACACTTTATCTTAGAGGTTCAAGCATGATAAGTTTAAGGGATATAATCCAAGCTGAAAAGAAAATAAGGAGCTTCGTAAAGAAGACGTCGCTCGTGAATTCAAAGTTTTTAAGTGAAGCTTGCAAGGGAAAAGTCTACCTGAAACTGGAAAACCAGCAGATATCCAACTCTTTTAAGATTAGAGGTGCAACAAACAGAATGTTACATCTCAGCGTAGAGGAGAGAAAAAGGGGAATAATAACAGCGTCTTCAGGAAACCACGCCATAGCCGTCGCAATCGCAGCGCAGAAGTTTAACATACCCACAAAAATAGTGGTTCCAAAAAACACTCCAAAGAAGAAAATAGAGAAAATCAAAAGTTACAACGTAAACCTCGTAATGTACGGCGACATATACGACCAAGCTGAAGAGAAAGCCCTAGAACTGGCGGAAAAGAAAGGGCTAACCTACATATCACCGTACAATGATAAACACGTGATCGCCGGACAAGGAACCATAGGCTTGGAAATCATCGAAGAACTCCCAAACGTTGACATGGTAATAGTGCCTGTGGGAGGTGGAGGCTTAATCTCCGGGATAAGCACAGCTGTGAAAAATCTCAAACCGAACGTAAAGGTCTTCGGGGTTCAGCCTGAAAACTCGGCGGTTATGTACGAATCCGTCAAAGCTGGAAGAATACTCTCGCTAAGCGAGGTGAAAACTTCAGATTCAATCGCGGACGCAGTCTTAGGAGGAGTTATAAAAGAGGCGATAACCTTCCGGATAATTCAGAAGTATGTTGACGAATTCTTGCTGGTTGACGAAGAAACCATAAGAAAAGCTGTTTATCTTCTGTGGATGAAGGAAAAACAAAGGGTTGAGGGTGCAGGCGCCCTTTCAGTAGCAGCGATTTTAGCTCATAAAAACCGTTTTTTGGATAAAAGAACAGTTGCTGTGATAAGCGGTGGAAACATTGACGATGAACTGTTGCAGAGCATCATAGGAGAATACGAAGGTCTAAGAGTTTAACTTCATCAAAAGCCTTCTGAGTTAGCTTTATCTTCAAAGCATCTCTTTATTTAATTGAATTTCAAAATGTCGCCGGATTTCAAATTCAGAAGCCTTTCAATTGAGGATTCATCTTGGGTTACGGAATCATGGAACGACCCTGAAGTGGCAAAATATTTCATGGCTTACCCACGAACCGAACATGACGTTAAAGAAGAGTGGATTCGCAAGGTCGTTGAGGAGGCACTGGAGAAAACCATAGTGGCTGAGCTTAACGGTGAACCTGCCGGAAGCGTGAGTGTGGAACCCGAAAAAGGAAGGTGTCGACATGTGGCTTGGCTTGGGATTTTCGTCAGAAGGAAACACTGGGGCAAGGGGGTGGGTAGCGCTTTAATGGCGAAAGCCATAGAACTCGCGAAGGGATTGGGTTGCCGTAAACTAACGCTTGCCACGACGGAGGGTAACGAAAGAGCAATAAGACTGTACAAGAAGTTCGGATTCAATATAGAAGCTTACAGAAGCGAAGACACCTACGTTAATGGCTTATGGAAAAAAGAATACTTCATGAGCTTGGAGCTTGCACCCTGCGAACCCAAGTTCAACGGAGCAGGGTTTCCACAATCTGACGAAGGTTCTCAGTTTACAAACTCTAACAAACAAGACAGCAAAGTTAGACAGCTAATGGACTCAGACTTAGACGAGTTGTGGAGACTTCAAAACTGCCCTGAATCCACCAAGTCAAGCGTTAAGATTCCACCCATTACAAGAAAGGAAACCCAAAGATGGTATGAGCGGATAAGAGTAAAGGAGGGAAGATTCTGTTACGCATGTTTCAAAAGCTCCCAGCTTCTCGGATACGTTCAATTTAGAACAGGGCTTCTGGACGCCCCTAACGTATATATCGAAGAGATAATTGTTGATGTTAACAGAAGACCGCTGGAAACTGCAGACATCCTAATATCGGCGGTGAAAAACTTCAGAGAAAGATACGGATACCGTCGAATATTCACGTTTATACCGCAAACAAGCACAATTATTACGAAAACGCTTGAGAAACAGGGATTCAAAAAAACTGGAGCTTTAAGGAACTACTACTTTATAGATGGATGTTACGTCGACGCGGAATTCTACGAGTATCCTTAAATGAAGATAGGAGGCGAATGGCATAAGCTTGAAATCTCCAACGGTTCTGGTGAAACCCCAGATTCATGAGGCGGAAGAAATAGTCAGAGAAGCTGTTTCCCAACGCAAAACGTTACTAATAGTCGGCAACTGCTGGGTGCATTACCGGGGAAGAGCAACTTCAAAACTCGAACCTGGAGAACGCATATTGATAATCAAAGAGGACGGCTCGCTTCTCGTCCACCGTTCAGTAGGCTACGAACCTGTCAACTGGCAACCCCCAGGATGCCTATTCCAGGTGAAAGCTGAGAAGGATAGGTTGCAGATTCATGCCTTGAGGAAGAAACCGAGAGAATCCGTCGACGTGTTCTTCGACAAAATCCTTCTGGTTTCCAGCATAAGCCTCACCGATTCAGGCGTATTCTCCCTCTACGCAAGCGAGGAAGACATGCAAAAGGCAATCCTAACAGAGCCCTCACTCTTAGAAGAAGGATTTAAACCCATAAGCTACGAGAAAAAGGTTAAACCAGGCTTCATGGACATCTACGGCGTTGACAAAGACGGCAGATTCGTTGTGATAGAGATAAAACGCAAAACCGCCAGCAAAGAAGCTGTCCTTCAACTAGCAAGATACGTGGACGCCGTGAAGAGCAAAGTGAACCGTGATGTGCGCGGAATCCTTGTGGCGCCCGACATAGCCAAGGGCGTTCAAAGACTCTTGGCAACGTTAGGCTTAGATTTCAAAGCCTTAAACCCTAAAAAGTGCGCAGAAATATTAAAAAGGTCTAAAACAAAAAAATTAGAAGCGTTCTTTAAGGAGAATTCTCAATGATTAGGAAAATTGTTCCTTTGGCTTTTGACAGTTTCGGAGTTCGTTCAATGGCAACCTACGTTGAGACGGATGACTTGAGGATAGTCATAGATCCAGGGGTTTCTTTGGCTCCTCTTCGTTACGGTTTGGAGCCGCATCCTTTAGAGTGGAAGAGGATGGATGAGACTTGGGAGGCTATAAAGGAGCGTGCGGAAGAAGCCGACGTTCTGATAGTGACCCATTATCATTATGATCACCACGACCCTGATCATCCAGAATTGTATAAGGGTAAGAGTGTTTTTGTGAAGCATCCGACGGAGAACATAAACAAGAGTCAGAGAGGTCGAGCGGAATATTTTCTGGAAGCGATAAGGGGGATGCCTAAAAAACTTGAGTTTTCCGATGGTAAAAGCTTTCAGTTGGGAAAGACGACCATAACGTTTTCAAAGGCTGTCTGCCACGGAACAAACCCGCGTTTGGGATACGTCACGGAGGTCAGCGTAAAGAGCGGCGGTGAATGCTTTCTCCACACGTCTGACGTTGAGGGACCATCCCTTGACGATCAAGTGAGATTCATTTTAGATGAGAAACCAGACGTTCTGTTTGTGGACGGTCCGATGACCTACATGCTTGGTTTTCGCTATTCGTACAAAAGCCTTGAGATTTCGAACGAGAACTTGGTTCGGGTGCTCAAGGAGACAAACCTGCAAACGCTTGTCTTGGATCATCATTTTCTACGTGACTTGAAGTATAAGCAACGGATAAAACCCGTTTATGAAGCCGCTGAAAAACGCGGTGTGAAGGTTATAACCGCCGCCGAATTCTGTGGAAGAAAAGTTGAGATGCTGGAGGCTCTGAGGAAGGAGTTGTACGCCAAATATGGCGAGATGAAGTATGAAGGTGAGAAGAAGGGAACGGTTAAAGAATGACGTAAACGGAAAAGCGAAAGCCGTTAAGTTAACAGTTTGTTAAAAGCTTCATATTCTTTATCTGAAAACCACCCTTCCTCCTTCAGTCTTTCCAGTCCGATTCTAACGGATTCCAGCATACTTTCGGTGCGAAGTATGTTAGCCTTAACACACGCTTCGTCCATTTCCCTTTTAAAAACGGCGTTTTGCTCCATCAACGCTGGGAACTTGTTCAAGAGGGAGACCATCTTCTTTGAGCGGGGTTGAAGCAGATGTTTAATTTTAACTTTGCCTAAGGCTCCTTTGAACTTCACCGAGAAGCTTACGCTGTTCGCAAAGGATGGTGGAAATGGTACATAACGTTTCCCAGAATCGGACTGATAGCAAGCCATATAAAAAGGCATGTAAACCAAAGCGTTTTTTGTTCCCTTCTTCTTTATTCCAAGCTTGTCGAACTCGGCTACGGAAGCCTCCCTCATTTTAGCCAGCTTGTCTATCTGCTTAATTATAGAGGAGGTTAACTCTTCAAGCTTCTCCATCTCATTCTGGTAGATTTTGATTTTAGCGTCTCTTGACGCTTCTATATCTACGAGGTCCTTTGAAGCTTCCTTGATTTTGGCGTTTCTCTCCGATTTCAGCTTGAAGATTTTTAGGGATTTATCCTCTTCCACTTTCTTTATTTTTCTTTCCAATTCTCTGATTTTCGCTTCAGTTTGGGAAAGTTCCTTCTTGAGCCCGTCTTTCTCTTCTCTCCATTTGCGTTCACCGACATCGTCTTTGTTAACGGCACACGTTTTTATTTCGGCTTCACAGTGTTCAATTTCGCTGTTTAACTGTTCTTTTATTTTTTCAAGCTTGATTTTTTCCTGTTGCAAATCTAGAAGCTCTTCTTCAAAGTTTTTTGAGACTTCAGTCAAGTTTTCATCGTACTCTCTACGTATTTCATCAACTTTTCCATTTATGACCGCCTTAAGCTTCTCAATTTCCCTATCGAATTTTTCCTCTGTTTCTTTTATCTCTTCTTTGATGGCTTTAACAAAGCTTTCAGTTTTCGCGTTCAGAACCTTCATGCTCGTGTAAAGAGCGTTAATCTCTCTCGTGAATCTTGTCTTTAATTCTTTGAGTTTCCCTATCGTTGAGGTAATGGTGTTTTCATCCAAGGTTGGTGAAACCACGACCATGTCTGACAGGGGGGTTTTGACGGTTGTTGCTTCGGAAACGTATGAGTTGAATTCTTGGAGGAACTCTGGGTCTGTGATGAGTCCATCTATCACTTTCTTCTCTTCGTTGTTTGATAGTTGGAAGTAGCTGGTGTGGTCCGTGAGAAAGTCCATGTAGGCTTGACGTGTTTTTGAGGTTTTGTTAAGGTTTTCCGTGAAGCCTTGTACGTCTGGGATGAGCGGATAGGTTATCGTGTGAGAGTTCATGTTTAACCCGTCGAAAAGAAGTCTTGTGTCGTCTAGGTTCGCAAGCCAGAAGGGATAACAAACCTCGGCTATGAAAGCAAGTTTTTCCTCTGGTTGCTTCACGATCAAGCCGCCGCCTTTCCCTCTCTCAAGCTCGGCTAAGCAGAAAATCGCGGCTTTTTCAATCTCTTTCGTGAAGAGTTCCTTACGGTTCTCAGCCGAGGTGGCGAAAGGAAGGATATACTTTGCAATTTTTTGGGACAAAGTTTTCCACCATTTTAACACAGCTGATAATTTAAAAACCAAGGTTGATTTATAACTTGCGAAACTTTCAGAACATTTGTCCAAATTTAACCTACAGAAAAACTTAACAGCCTATCTTAATCTTAACCAAATGTTTAAGAAGGCAGTTTCATGGCTGATGAAGAGAAGAAGAAAAAAGAAATAGTTGTTCGGGCACCACCAAAACCTGTTACCCCTGCTGAGAAAAAGGCTGAAAAAGCTGCGGAGAAGGCTTTGGAAGAGGAACGGTTCGGTGTTCTTAAAGTTTCACGTGAGGTTGGGATGTTGTTCAGCGCCTCAATGTTGACGGCTGGGGTGTTGTCCCTCTTTGTGTTCGCTTACTCCGTGTTAACTGGTCAAACAGAGTGGATTGTATCGCCTAAAACATCGCTTTTAAACCTCGCGTTGTGGGTTTTCGTGGGCATAGCAAACATCGTTGGGGGTCTCCTCTTGATGGGAAGCGAGTGACATTTACGGAAAATCATACCTCCAACGAATACGCAAAAATCTACGTGTTTCTAATGCAGCGAGCATGATTTGTTAGTTTTTATCCCAAAATTTTATATATGGGTGGATAATCCATCCATTAATATGCAAACAACACTTAGAAACCCTCGCAGAACCGCTCTATTAAGCGTTTTAGCAGCATTATGTTTAGGTATTCAATTAGCTCCCAGACCGCCTAACGTCGAATTCACTTCGCTTTTCACTTTTGTCATAGGATTTGTTTTCGGCGTTTCCACTGGTGTTCTGTTTGGCAGTTTTATCATGTTTATTAACGGTTTCTTTTCACCGTGGGGCTTTTCAGGTTTAAATATGCCTTTTCAAATCGCCGGAATAGCTTTAATAGGCTTGGTAGGAGGCTTATACAAAAAATATCTGCAAGGCTATAGCTCGGCGGAATTTGTTGTCGAAGTAGCAGTTTTAGGAGCTTTTCTCACAGTCGTTTACGACTTAATCACAAATTTAGGCGTAGCCATACAATTCACAATTGCCGGAACACCCTTTACTTGGGCAACAATTTCAGCCTTAGCATATGGCACACCCTTCTCTGTAATCCACGTAGTTTCCAACAGCGCCGTTTTCGGAGCAGCATTTTTCCCGCTCACAAAAGCATTAGACCACGCTATAATGGTGGAAAATCTTGGTTGAAAAAAGAACGTTAGCAATTATAATTTTGGCAACCTTAACATGGGCTTTGATAGCAACAGGTTCCACAACCTACTATTATTTAGAGCAGGCAAAATATCAAGAACAACTCAACGAAAAACAAAACTTGCTCAACCAGCTTAAAGAGAACTATAACTCTCATGCTACGAAAAAGAATCTGATATCTGGAGATTACGGCGCACTGCTCGGAGAATATCAATGGTTTACCGAAGAAAATTATTCACCTCTCATGAGCAAATACGAACAGCTACTTTCAAACTTGAAAGGAAACTACACACAAATATTAAACGCATTTCCTGAACTCAATGAAACCTACGGCAACCTGCTAAACAGAGTTCAAACGCTCAAAAACGAAAACGTAACAAGAGAAGAATTCGGTTCACTGCTTAATGACTTCTACAAATTATTTACAGCCCTAACAATAAAGGAATCAGAAGAATTTCTAGGAAAAACATTTCTAATACATGTAAACCTATGCATCGACTACGGCAACGGAACAGTAAACTGGTATAACAACACCGAAGTAGCTTTGGGCACAACACTATTCAACTTAACAACCAAAATTGCAAAGGCAGACTATTCCTACTGGCCTACAATGGAGCCTGGACACATCCTAATAGATTCGATAAATAACTACACATCGGGATATTGGATATGGTACTATTGGGATGAAAGCACAAACGAATGGGTTTTCGGGCCAGTGGGCTGTGACGCTTGGATTTTAAAAGACAACGGAACATACAAGTGGACGTGTACATCATAAGGCGGTTAACACGTTTAGCGGTGCAAATTAAAAATTTCTATAAAGATGGACCGTAATATAAGAATGAAGAAAGTTGAAGCCGTTGAGAACTTTAGGAAAAGTTGCAAGCAAACTGGCCCCTGGTCGAGCGCCTTACTTTATAGAAGCCCACTTAGTTAAGGCTTTAAAGATAGTAGATTCGGAAGGACCTGTTGGTCGGGTGAGGCTCTCAAAAATTTTAGGGTTAGGTGAAGGCGCTGTACGAACCCTAGTCAAGCACTTGAAGAATGAAGGGTTGATCAAAATTTCAAGGACAGGCATTATCCTAACGGATTCAGGTAAAAAGCTCTCTTCCTTCTTAAACTCTAGAATTAGCAGCGAAACAGAGGTCCCTCAAAGCTCTTTAACGGTCGGTCCGTTCAACATTGCAGTTCTCGTCAAAAACGTTGCAGACCATATAAAATATGGTTTAGAACAGCGTGACGCGGCAATCAAAGTCGGCGCCTCAGGCGCTACAACTCTAATCTTCAGTCATGGCGGCTTAGTCATGCCTGGAGCAGAGGGTGAAGATGTCTTCAAAAACATTCCAGCCATACGTGATGTGCTTATTTCCAAACTCAAACCCCGTGAAGGAGACGTTGTAATAATAGGTAGCGGTAACGATAGGTTAACAGCGGAGCTCGGGGCAATAGCGGCTGCTCTTGAAACCTTGAAGTCTGCGGGGGATCCGTGAACATAAAACGCTTATGAAGAATTTTATTTTGAGCGGAGGAGCAGTATTCCGGCGATTATGTCCAGAACACCCATAGCTGTCGTGAGGCTGAGTAAAAGGTTTGGTTGTAGAACGCTTTCAACGTCTAGGGTTTTTGTCATTGTAAGAACCGTCAGGGCTATGATTGAGAATCCGACGAGGGTTAGGAAGCCTCCTAATGCTATTTTTAATCGTTGTTTAGAGGTGAAGTGTGGCATGTGTTTTCGTGTCGGTAATGGTCAATATCAAGTATTATAGTTTTTCCAGATTTAAGAAATCTGTGATTCTTCTTTGAAAAAGGATGTTCTGTAGGAGTTCACTGTTCTGTATCCAGCGTTTGAGGGGAATCCTCAGTTGACTTGCAACTCTTTTTAAGGCTTCGCTTAACGTGTTGTACACGAGTGGTTTCTGTTTCATAGCGTTTCTAACCGTTTCTCTGACGTTCCAGACTCCGACGGGCATTATGTAGCCTGGGTGGGCTTCACGGAATATTATGACTGTTGCTTGACGCTTTTCATCCACGAGTTTTTCACAGACGGCTAGACGCGCCGCGTAGTAGCATCCGCCTATCTCAGCGTAGGTGGTTCTGCCCTTGTGGTCTTCCCAGTCTGAGTAAAGGAAAACGTTTCTTCCGTACTGGTTCCAAACCGTGCCCGGATACCAAGCTTCGATTGTTTCGTAGCTCCAGCGGGCTGGAATCATCAAGACTTCGAAGACGCTGTCTAGATAGCGAGATTCGTAGACTCGGTATTCGCTTAGCTCTGGAAACTGCTTCACTTTTTCCATGAGAGCCTTTGATACTATGCTGTCTACTGCTGTTATGCTCCACCTTGTCGGCACAAGCCTGCGGTTCTTTTTCAATCCGAAGGCTCCAACGCTGAAGGCTCTCTGAATTTTTGTTATGAACACGCCTTTATTGTAAAGTTCCAAGACTGCCTCCGCTGCTTTCAGATCCGTGTCGTCGTAAGCCTTCTCCACGTGGTGATCCCAGTACGGGTTGCCTATGTTTAAATCGCGGATCGGTGCTGAGGGACCGAAGGGTTGAACCTCGTCGTCTAGTACTAGGAATCCTCTCGGCTTCTTCTTGAGTGTGAGTTCCACGTCTACGGGTTTGGATGCCAAGGCTAGTTCACGGGTTTTCTCGATTATTTTCCCGGCTTCCTCGAACTTTTTCACGTGAACTCTGTGTTTTCCTCTGACCAGCATGGAGCGGAAACCGACGATTTCATCTATTGTTTTTCCAAACCAGAGTTCTGGCAGGTCGTAAAGGCTTGTGTCTTCTTGAACTGGTGGAACCAAGGGTCCGGCGTAGACGTATGGATATCCTATTCTGCCTATGAAGACGCTTGGAGGGGAAGCTCCAGCGATGTCCTCGCTGTTTATTAATGGAACTGTTCTGAGGTAGTGGTTGACTCTAACAATTATTGGACAGCGGGTTTTGCCGCATAGAAACTTTGAGCCTTTGCATAGGGCGCATAAGCCTCTTTTTGAAGCCTTCGCGGTTAGGAGGCTCTCATCGTATTTTATGTCCTGTGCGAAGCCAGAGTTTTTCAAGAGGTCGAATAGCCAGATGTTTGGGGAACCCTTGTCTTTAGGCTTGGAAGAAGCGTTCAAGTTTTATCGTT
>PIYA01000072.1 GCA_003601785.1 Candidatus Bathyarchaeota archaeon | reverse complement strand
CGATTAAACCCTAGAGACAAGAATGTTCAAGGCTTGGTTTTGGAGCCTACACGAGAACTAGCCGTGCAAGTAGCGGATCACTTAAGCCGAATAGGCAGATACGCGTCGCTTAAAATATTACCAATTTACGGCGGAACATCCATTCAGAAACAAATATATGCTTTAGAAAAAGGCGTCCACATAGTTGTGGGAACACCCGGTCGTATAATAGACCATTTGAAACGGGGAACATTGAACCTTGCGTCGGTGAAGGTTGTCGTTCTAGACGAGGCTGACAGAATGCTTGACATGGGGTTTATCGACGACATAGATTATATACTTTCAAAGGTGCCTAGAAATAGGCAGACAAGTCTCTTCTCAGCAACTATCGACCAGTCGGTGATGAACGTTTGTAACAGATACATGAGGAATCCTGAAAAGATACTTGTGAGCAGAGACGAGATAGCTCTCACACAGATAAGGCAGTACTACATGGTTGTGAACCCTAGGAGCAAATTTCAGATTCTATGCAACGTTTTAGACGAAAACCACATAAAAAAAGCCATAATATTCTGTAAGACGCGCAGAGGAACCGACATGTTGGCGGAAAAGTTAAGGCGACGGGGATACGACGCGAAACCATTGCACGGTGGTTTCACCCAAGCGCAGAGAGATTTTGTTAGCAACTCTTTCAGAAACGGGAAACTGAAGTTGCTTGTTGCAACGGATGTTGCCGCCAGAGGTTTAGACATTCAAGGAATAACCCACATAATAAACTACGACATTCCATTAGACGCGTTGGTCTATTTCCACAGAATCGGAAGAACAGCCAGAATGGGACGCGAAGGAACAGCCATAACCCTTGTGAGCTACGGAGAAATGGCGGAGCTGAACAGAATAAGAGCTTTAACAAAAACTACAATAGAAGAACTGGAAAATGAAGTTCAAACGCCAACTAAGGAACCTCGAAAGACCTACAAGGCTGTCTGCGCGGATTGTGGAAGCGAATGCGAGGTTCCATTCAAACCCGACCCGAACAGACCTGTTTACTGTCGGGAATGCTGGGAAAAACGAAGACCCCCGATAGAGAGACTTTAATGGAAACTGGAGAGTGTTAAAATTGGGGAAAAGGAAAATAATCAGCGAAGATGAATTCAGCAACATGGTGCTTCCTGAAGGCACAGATGTTCTAGGTGTCGCGGAGAAGATGCTTGGTTTCGACAGAGTTCTGGTTAAATGTCAAGATGGTCGCCAGCGCCTCTGCAGAATACGTGGAAAAATGAAAAGAAGAGCATGGGTGAGACAGGGAGACATAGTTTTAGTGTCGCCTTGGGATTTCCAGTTTGAGAAACGAGGAGACATCATCTGGCGTTACAAAAGAAATCAAACCGAATGGCTTAGAAGAAAAGGCTATCTCAAAGAATATTAAAATCAGCCCTTTTACAATTCTCCATTTCTAGAAAAGGAAATAGACAAGTAACGCTGTTACGAAAGTTATTATAAACGACGGAATCACATACTTGTACATTTTACCCATTGAACATTTGAAATAATCCGCCGTAAACACAAAACAAAGATGCGTCGGCGCGATTAAATAACCCAAGTATGCACTCATGTACAGCAACGCCGCTGTTTTAGGAGAGAAAAATAAAAGTCCAGTTAAAATTGAGGCGCCTATGGCAACTCCTCCCGAAGGTGAACCAGTGATAAACCCTAAAACAGCTGGGATAACCGTTAACAACACGATTACGTCGATGGTTCCGCTTGCCACAAGAGGCTGAAAAATCTCAGAGATTCCCGCTGCCTTAATAACGTTTCTTAACAAGAGTGCGCCGTAAGCAGCGAATGTGATTCCGTAAATTCCCCAGTTTTTGAGAGGTTTTTTGAAAACTTGCATGTTTAACCTAGAGATTACAATAAGCACTACTAACCCGATGAACGTTGCAGTTAACACGTCAAAACCTTGTCTTGCCAAACCTGTTAGGTTCAAACAAACAACCACAATAATCGTTGTCAAAATTGGAGAAAAAGCGACGAGGAAACGTTTACCCTCAGAGTTCAAGTTGACATTTCCATCCGATGACCCTTCATTTTTCACCTCAGAGACCTTCCAGAAGCCGATGATGTATCCCACAAATACCATAACGATGACCACTGGAATTTGGCGAACAACTATTGACGGTATGGTTACTCCCGTAAGCGCCGCCGTTATTATGAGAAGTTGACTCACAGGATAAACCGGAAAAATCGTATGTCTAAACCATAAGTTTATGTAGGCTTTCCTTTCAGGTTTTAACCCTAGTTTTTCAGCTTCTAAATCCACAAGAGGTGCAGACATTAACGCCCCACCGGCAACGGGGAGAAACCCTATGACCGCTGGGAGTATGCTTGAAACAATTTTCGGATTGTTGACTATTCTACTTAGGCTCTCGCTTAGGCTGTTAATGACCTTTGTTTCTTTGTAAAGCTCGCTTAGTAACATCACTCCAAAAGTCGCGATAACAACAGCTATTGTAAGCAAATCAGTGGTGGTTTTCTCGATTATCGTTGGAATATTCTGCCAGTCAAGGGCAAGCAAAGCCATAAGCAAGGCTGTAGCGTTCAAGGTGATCCCGAGATTTACACGTTTGTATAGTAGGAACCCGAGAAAACAGAACGAAAGGATAATTGCTGTTAACGGTTCTACAAGCGCCAAACATATGTACCTCTTAATTCGCATATTAGAAAGACCAAAATAACAGTTTACCCTTCTTAATCTTTTCCTTTGCAGATAAAACGCACTATGGGCGGTTGTCCTTGTTAAAAAAGAAAATCTTCATTTCAGGTCCAATTCAAGGTATGGAAACCGAACAATCTTACCGAGATGTTATCCGTGAAATCTGCACTCGCTTGGGTTATGAGCCGGTAGACCCTTGGCAACGTGAAAAAATCATTTACAAGGGAAAAGAACATGGCTGGTGGCTGAGAGTTCCAGCGGCTGACTTCATAAGAAGAGACTTAGAGGACATTGAAAAATGCGATGTTTTGGTTGCTTATTTACCCAAGCTTTCGGCTGGAACCTGCATGGAGCTTTTTTACGCCAAGCTTAAGGGTAAGAAAACGGTTTGTATATGTCAAATTGAGAATCCAAGCCCTTGGATAATCGTCCACTCTGACGTTGTTCTGGAAAGGATTGAAGACCTTGAAAACGTGTTGAAAAATGATTTTGGAGGAAAAGGGTTATGATTATGCTCTCTCTATTTGCTATTAGGTTTGAAACAGTTGCCCAGAAACATCCGTTACGTTTGTCCTCGCTGCGGCGCCGTTTACTCCATTGAAGAGTATGAAGAAAGCCACTTCTGTAGGAACTGC
The DNA here is from genome assembly GCA_003601785.1 of Candidatus Bathyarchaeota archaeon. Classification (GTDB taxonomy): domain Archaea; phylum Thermoproteota; class Bathyarchaeia; order Bathyarchaeales; family Bathycorpusculaceae; genus PIYA01. The sequence goes on along the minus strand of PIYA01000072.1, from coordinate 1,960 downwards.
GGAAGCTTCTTGAGAAGAACTTACGCTACTAATCAGTTAACGAGGAAAACGGAGAAAAACGGAAAAACAGAGCTTGTTGAAAGATTCTTTCCATACTCCAGTTTTCGTCCATTCCAACGCAAAGCCATAGATTTCGCTTTCAACATCATTAAAAACGGAAAGATAGGCTTGCTGTCCTCTCCATGCGGAACCGGAAAATCCATTTCAGTCTTAACCGCATTCTTCATGGCTAGAGAGCTGGATGACTCCGTTGGAAGACTCCTCGCCTTGACGAGAACTAGAAATCAGCTTGAAATTTACTGCAGAGAGCTTAAGAGGATTAAAGAGCGTTCAAACGTTAACTTCGTCGCATCTGTTTTTAAGAGTAAAAAAGACATGTGCCCCTATGTGCGTGAGGATGCAAGATTTAAAGATTTGAACTATCGTGATTTCCTCCAATACTGTAAGGACCTTAAAAACGGAACCTTCGAGAAGACGTGTGAATATTACGATGAGACTTATAGTGGATGGAAACCAAGCTGGCACACCTATAATGTTGTTAAAAAGATTAAGGAAATCGGTCCGTTGCTTCCGGATGAGGTTTATGAGATAAGCCGTGATGAGGGGCTTTGTCCCTACGAGGTTACGAAGATTTTAGCCAGATACGCCGACATAATCGTCGGTAACTACAATTACATTCTGGTTGACTCTGTACGTAAATCCATTCTTGGAAGAGCTGGAATAAAAGTGAAGGGTGTATAAACTGCATATTTGACGAGGCTCACAGCTTACCCTATTATGCGGCTGGCATTCTCTCAGATGAGCTTTCTTCAACTTCTATCAGACGGGCTGTGAGAGAGGTTGAAACGTTTAACCTTGACGACTACGGCTTTTTGGAAGCTCTATATGAAGTGATGATTGAGCTCGGTAAGAGAGTGTATGAGAGCTTCGGAGTTGATGTTGAACACGTGGTGAACGCAGAAACTTTGCTTTATCCTTTGCTTGAAAGGCTTAAAACCAACGCTGACAGGTTGTCTGAAATCGTTTCTGAGCTTTCAGAGTTAGGTGAAGTTGTCCGATATAAAAGGGCTGAGGCTGGTAAAAGCCCGATTTCCTACCTGTCCAGATGTGCAACTTTTCTCTCAGACTGGTTTAGCCTTAAAGGTTCAAGCTACGCTCGCTACGTGAAGGTTGAGTTGGACAAGAATAAACGTCGCCACGTTAGAGTTGGAATCAGATGTCTCGATCCAGCTTTGGCTGCAAGCGTTATAAACAAGCTTCGCTCGGCGATACTCATGTCAGGAACGCTCTGGCATACAGACTATTACATAGATGTTTTAGGAATAAACAGAAACAGATGTGAAAACATCACGCTTCCAAGTCCATTTCCATCTGAAAATAGACTAATTCTTGTGGATAAGTCTGTTACAACGAAATTTGAAAAACGTAGTGAAATCCAGTGGAAGATGATCGCAGATCATGTGCAAAAGATCATCAAACAAGTCAACGGCAGAGTAGCCGTGTACTTTCCATCCTACGAAATAATGCGTGAAGTGGCTAAAAACGCAAATTTTGATTCACCTCTGCTTGTCGAGGAACGAAAGACAAAAATTATTGATGTGCTCCGATTTCTAAAATCAAACAGACGATGCGTTGTTTTCGGAGTTGCCAGAGGGAAAATAAGCGAAGGTGTTGACATGTCCATGAACGGAAAATCCATGCTTTCAGCCGTGATAATCGTTGGTTTGCCCTATCCGAAAAGAACAGAACTGCAAACGCTTCTCTTAGAGTATTTCAAAGGAAAATTCGGAAGCAAAGCCCTTGAATACGCGAACGACATCCCATGCCTAAACGCTTTAGCGCAATCAGCTGGAAGACTGCTTCGCAGTCCAGGAGACAAAGGAGTGATAATCATAATGGATGGGCGTACGGTGGGAAGATTCAAGTTTAAGCTTCCTGAAGAATGGAGAAACGAGATGAA
>PIYA01000071.1 GCA_003601785.1 Candidatus Bathyarchaeota archaeon | reverse complement strand
GCGGCCGTAGTCTAGCCTGGACTAGGACATCAGCCTGCCACGCTGGCGACCCGGGTTCAAATCCCGGCGGCCGCATCGCTAACGATCATAATGGGTGTTGTTCTTGCGTGAGTTTGTGCTCTATTCACGGAAGGGTAGGACGGATTCAAAATTCAAAAGTTTACACGACGCTGGCAGATTGGATGTTGTACATGAATGCATAGTAGCCAGCCTATTTCTCTCACACGGAATCCGCCGAAACGTCATTTTCCACGCGATTTTAAATGGTCCTCCGGTTCCTCCTTTACACTTGAAAATCAACGGTGCAACGCTAAGGGATGTACGAACAGACCAAGAAACGTGGATAAACATTTTCAAAAAAGTTCTTTCCGGAAAGAATCATCCAGGCATAAGCGTTGACAAGATAAGTTTTGAGGCTTTGCTGAGGGCTAAAGCGCAGGAAGCACCTGTTTACGTTCTTGAAGAAGGGGGAAGAGACGTCTTTAAAGTGGACCTCGGTGAAAATCCGGTTTTTGTTCTGGGAGACCATATTGGACTGCCGAGGAGAGTTGAGGGATTCGCCTTAAGATACGGTGAGAAGGTTTCCTTGTGGAAAAAACCGTATTTGGCGGCTTCGTGTATAACTATTTTGAATTATCTGTTGGATAGAAAAGGTATAATCTGAAAGCTAAATTTTTATATTTTGGAGTTTTTCAGTTATTTTCGATTTTACCTTATTGTTTGAGAGGTGAAACCTTTATGGCGTCCATTAAAGAATTGCCGACGGCTCCGGCGAGAAGGTTTGAAAGGATAGGCGCTCACACGCATATTAAGGGTTTAGGTTTGGATGAAAATCTGAAAGCTGTCAAGATAAAAGATGGTATGGTTGGACAGGAGAGAGCGAGAGAGGCAGCGGGTCTCGTTGTTCAGATGATAAAAGAGGGAAAGCTAAGTGGTAAGACGATAATCCTTGCAGGTCCTCCTGGAACGGGGAAGACAGCGATTGCCGTGGCGATATCCAAAGAGTTAGGTCCCAACGTACCCTTTATTCAAATGAGTGGAAGCGAGATATACAGCAGTGAACGCAAAAAGACTGAGATTCTCATCGAAGCCATAAGAAAATGCATCGGAGTGGAGATTCATGAGATGCGCAAGGTCTACGAAGGGGAACTCACACACATCGACATAAGAACTGCTCCTCATCCTTATAATCCATATCAAAAAGTTCCTGAAAGTGTTGTGCTCACCTTGAAGACTCAGAATGAAGAGAAAACAATCGAGGCGGGATCAACGATAGCTCAGCAGATAATTCAGCAGAACATTTCAGAAGGTTACGTGATACAGATAGATGCTGAAACAGGAAGAGTTGTCAACCTAGGTCTAAGTCTTGAAAGCGCGAAGGGAAAAACATATGAGATAGACACTCGTAGAAAAATCCCGCGTCCCCCTGGTAAGGTTCTAAAAGAAAAAGAGTTCGTTTACACTTTAACCCTAGCCGATATGGATGAGATCAACGCTCGCCAAAGAGCCGGAGGAGGAATCTTCTCTCTGTTCTTTGGAGGTTCAGAAACCAAGGAGATAGACAGCGAAGTGCGCACCGCCGTTGACGAAGCCGTTAAAAAAATGGTGGATGAAGGAAAAGCCTTCATTCACCCAGGCGTCTTGTTCATTGATGACTCCCATCTCTTAGATTTGGAGGCTTTCAGTTTCTTAGGTAGAGCCATCGAAAGTGAGCTTGTACCTATTATAATTTTAGCTACAAACAGAGGTATCACAACAATCCGTGGCACAGATGTCAAAAGTCCTATGGGATTCCCGCTTGACCTCATCGACCGTTCAGTGATCATCGGAACCGAAGAGTATGATGCTGACAGCATACGTGAAATCCTTCGTATAAGATCTAAAGAAGAAAAGATAAACATCGAAAAGGATGCTTTAGAAAAACTCACGGAGGTAGGCGCTAAGACCTCTCTGCGATATGCCGTTCAAATGTTGAGTCTGGCGGCTCAAAACGCCAAAAGAGCAAAACGTAAAGACGTCACGGTTGAAGATGTAGAGCGGGTTAGCAAGCTTTTCATGGACATCACCGAAGCTGCTCAGCATCTTAAAAAATACGAAGATAAAATGTTGATACACTAGTGTAAGCTAAATCATTATTGAAACGTAACAAACCTTTAATCCTCATTCCTTCTCTTCTTTAAGAGTCGTGATCGACATGCCGGAACGAAAACACAAGCGTGAACCGGAAAGATTTATAGAGTTAGATTCTGAGGATTTAGGTTTCGTTTTGGAACCAACACAGGTTGAGGTTGGCTCCGGATACACAGTTTCCGTGAGCTATGATGAAGAAGATAAGCCGATAGTTGATGTGAAGACTTACGGTGAAGTGGACACCGCGAAGCTGAGAAGGGAAATCGAAAGGATGTTTCCAAACGCGGAAATCAGACAATTAGACAAGCCTCAATCGATAATTGTTAGGAAACGGAAAAGAAAACGCAAACGTTAGGGATAGACAAGTTTTTCGCCCAAAATTCTAAATTTTTGTCTGAGATTGAAATAAAACTTCTTGAGTTCATATAAAATTTTTCTCTGAAAAATTCAGAAATTGACATTTAACGTGAAAGTTTCAGCTCACATGATTCATTCTATTAAATTCGATTAGTTTTTAAGCATCCTTAAAGTTTTAATCTAACTTCAAAACTTGCGAGTGGAAAAAGTTACGTCTAAACAAAATGATTCATCAAATCCGGAAGAAATTGACTTAAAACCTCTTTACGCTCGTTCGGTAGTTAACTCTCTGGGTTTGGGAATGGTGAATCCGTTCCTAAGCCCTTACGCCGTTGAACTTGGAGCTTCATCATCAGAGATGGGCTGGTTCCAGTCTCTATCTAATCTTTCAAACAACGTTATGCAAGTCATTTGGGGTGGGCTAAGCGACAGATTCGGTAGAAGAGTTCCCTTCATAGTTTTAGGCGGAGTAATCACAGCTGTTCTCTGGCTTCCCATGATCTTTGTGGCGAACGCAACTCAACTAATCTTTTTAATCGCCATTCAAGCACTTTTAGGTTCAATGGCTACGCCTGCGTGGACAGCGTTAATCGGCGATTTAGTTCCATCTCTCAAGCTTGGAAGAACAAGCGCAGCTATCAACTTATGGGCTTCCATCGGCAGTTTAATTGCAACTTTGATTTCTGGAGCCGTTATGGACGTTGTAGGTGGAACCTTACATCAAATGTTCTTTATTCCCTTCACAGTGGCTATGATCTGCGGATTAGTCTCATCCCTTGTCATGCTTCGTGTACGGGAGAAAAGAAGGAAAAATTTCAGTCTTAAAAGAAGTTTCACATCAGAAATCGCTGAAATATTTACACACGCAAAGAAATCGCCGGATTTCATGAGATACTGCATGGCTGGCGCAACTTTTGCCTTGTTCATGTCGATTTCTTGGCCGCTTTTTTCGATAACGATGATTAAGGTTTTGAAGGCTTCGATGCTGGATATAGCTCTACTATCGGTTATTCAGATGGTGATTACCATAATCTTTCAGAAGCGGTTTGGAAAGCTCGCCGACACCATTGGAAGAAAACCACTACTGGTCTTGTTCAGGTTCAGCTTGGTCACGGTTCCACTAGCCTATGCTTTCTCTCCCAACGTTTACGTTTTGATGGGCATCAGCACTTTTTGGGGTGTCTCAATGGCTATGGGACAAGCTTCCATGACCGCGTATCTTCTCGATGTTACCCCAGAAGAGCAGCGTGGAAGGTTCACAGCCTTCTACAACCTCATAATAGGTGTGACAACATTCATAGGTTCTCTAACAGGCGGATACATTTCCGATTACATGATAGGCATGTTTGGTTTGGTTCTGGGGTTGCAAATCACCTATATGATTTCGATGATTGGCAGAGCTGTGGGGGCATCCACATATTTGACGCTTAAAGAAACGTTGAAACTTGAAAAACCAGCGTATTAATAAAACATTTTCGGCTTCCTAATGTATTTTCCTGTTATCGGGATGTGAGCACCGCATTTTGGGCATCTGTTATCCTCGGTTATCTTATACTTTAAGATGTAACATCCGTATCTTCTAACTAATTTTTCTCCGCAGTTTGGACAGTACGTGTTTTCGTATCTATGCCCAGAAATGTTTCCTGTTTCCGATATAGGGATAGAGAACCCCGGCTTTTTTAGCCATCTTGTAAGCTTTCTCCAAAGTTTCAGCTTTTGTCGGTGGATTGTTGAACTTGTAGGCTGGAAAATAACGCGTAAAGTGTAAAGGGGTTTCAGGTCCAACTTCTTTCAAGTGCCTATCAATCACCCATTGCAACGTGTTTTCGTCGTCATTAACGTTTGTGACAACCAAATTGACAATCTCCACGTGCATCCCAAGTTTTTTCGCTTCTCTGGCGTTTCTCCAAATCTTCTCAACATCAGCTCCGCCACAGTATTTCTTGTAAACTTCGTTATCCCCTTTAATGTCAATTTTTATTCCATCCATCCCAGCCGCGTGCAACTCTTTTAAAACGTCTAAGGTCATGTAACCGTTTGAAACGTAACAGCAATACTTCACTCCTCTAGCCTTACCTGTTTTGAACAAGGGAATAGCCCATTCGGACAGAAGCGTCGGCTCCTGAAAGCTTGCACATAAACCCTCATCACCGTTGTAAATCGCTAGTTCCACAACTTTCTCAGGCGGGTAATAAATCGCCTTAGCCGGTTCCGGTTTGACCTTTGAGAGGTGGAAGTTCTGGCACCAAACGCAGTCTAGATTGCAAGACCATGTGGAAAACGTTAGCGCTGTCGAACCAGGCCAATAGTGGAAGAACGGCTTAATCTCTATAGGACGGCTTTCAATGGCGCTAACGTCGCCGTAGACAAGGGTGTACAACTTGCCGTTGATGTTTACACGTGTTCCACAAACTCCCTTTGACCCTTTCGGAATCTCACATCTCCTTTCACATAAGCCGCATCTGACAGCACCATTCGAAAGTTTCTCGTAAAATTCCGCTTCGCGAACCGTGGGGTAACTCGTTAATTCAGACATAAGCTTCGGTAGAATCTATATAGATTCTTAAATTAAATCCTAGCGACTTCTGAAGTGTTCCCAACCCCGCGGTTCCACAACATGTTTTTCACCGTTGATCTCCAGTGTAATCTGTTCTTCAGCGGTCACTCTTCCAATCCGTATAAGCTTTCCACCGACTTTTTCCACCGCTTTTTCAGCTTTTTCCCAAAGGTTGGGCTTTATCGTCAAAACCAGTTCGTACTCTTCCCCACCGTAAAGAGTTAGCTCCAACGGGTCCAAATTGTTAATTCTGGCGAATTCAGCTGCTTCCTTGGCTATGGGAAGATGTGTTATCGAAAAGCCTACGCTGCTTGCCCTTGCGATTTCGTGGAGGCTCCAAGCTAACCCGTCGCTCGAATCTATAGATGCTGTTACAGCCCTTGTTCGACTTAACGCCAAGCCCTCCCTGAGCCTAGCGTAAGGCATAAGAACAGAGTTAACGAGGATTTTACGCAGTTTCTCCGGCGCCTTTAAACCATCAAGCAAAATCTTTAAGCCAGCGGTGGTTTTTCCAAAGCCTCCCGTTACAGCCACCAAATCTTCTGGTTTGGCTTCACTTCGCAGCATCAATGCATCCTTCTTCGCTATTCCGAAGAGTGAAACGCTTATGACAATGTCTGAGGCTTCGTTCGTGTCTCCGCCGATGATGTATGCATTATACTCCCGCGCTCCAGCGTTCAATCCTCTCCCGATCTCCTCAACGTTCTCTTCCGCCGTCAACTTTTTTGGAAGCCCCAGTGAAACAAGCATGGCTATGGGCTTTACACCTTTGGCTGCGAAGTCGCTGACATTCATAACAACAGCTTTCCTTGCGGCTTGCCGAAGGCTCATGCCTGGTGGAACATCTGTTTCAGCGACAAGCATGTCCGTCTTTAACACAACAAGTTTTCCATCACCTAGCTCCACAGCGGACACATCGTCTCCAAAGGGAACAGGCATCCTAGGCATCTTATCCAAGCACCCCCAGATTTTCTCAATGATTTCACGTTCACCCAACCCGCTGGAAAAGTTCATCCTCTCACCCGAGACGTTAAACCTATTTGCGTTCTCGTTTATTTAAAATTAGTAGCGTTTAAAAATCGCTCTACTCTCAATTTAA
>PIYA01000070.1 GCA_003601785.1 Candidatus Bathyarchaeota archaeon | reverse complement strand
GCAACGCTCTGATACGTTTCAGCTCCTCTAAAATTTCATCTTCCTTAGTCATGTTCTTCACAACCCCCAAGCTTCATTCTTAATCTTAAAAGCATTGCGGTAAACTAGTTTAGCTTAAACCAGAGCATGAAATAGACTATCAATGCATACTTTTATTCAGAAATCCGATGCTAAACGATAAATACATGATTAAATGATTAGGGAGAACGGTGATTTCAGATGTCTAAACAACCGAGAAAAATAGGAATAATCATCTGCGACCGTTACCGTAACTGTGCTGGAGGAAAATGTTTACGGGCCCTTAAAAACAGGGAGGGAGCATTCAACATTTACAAAAATCAGGAAGTGGAGCTTGTTGGATACACCACTTGTGGCGGATGCCCAGGCGGAAACATAGAATACTGCATCGGAGAGATGAAGAAAAACGGTGTGGAAGTTGTCCATTTAGCCACCGGGATGGTTGTGGGTTATCCTCCATGTCCATACATCGATTATTTCCGCAGGTTTATCAAACAGAAGTATGATGTGGATGTGGTTATAGGCACTCACCCAATTCCCCAAAACTATTACGTTACCCATCAAGCCTTGGGAACTTGGAATTCACCAGAGTGGAAAGAAAAAATCAAGTATGTGTTAACAGATGAACAGACAAGGCTGAAATATAACTGAAGAGACCCATCATTAAGGAAGTAGTGTAAACATTGAAACTCGTCCGCTTTATTTATAACGAAAAGGAGAACTACGGAGTTTTAATAGAGAACAAGAGAATTTTATCCTTGTCCGCTCTTTCTTCTTCAATTCCCAAAAAGTTAGAGAAGCTAATTTCACAAAACCATCAAGTAATTAAGGAAGTTGAGAAAATCATCAGAGAAGCAAGGAAAAAGCACAGTGAAAGCGTCATTTACAACTTGGATGAAGTAACGCTTTTGGCACCAATAGCTTTCCCTCCAAAAATCATCTGTTTAGGACTGAACTATTATGACCACGCAGCTGAAGCAAGAGCCGAGATTCCAAGCGAACCGGTAATATTCATGAAGCCTCACACAACAATAACTGGACCGAATCAACCAATAGTTAAGCCAAGCTTTGTCAAACAGCTTGATTATGAAGCCGAACTTGTAATAGTCATCGGCAAAAAAGGTAAAAACATTCCTGTGGAAAGAGCGGGAGAATACATTTTTGGTTATACCATTATGAATGATGTTTCAGCTCGTGATGTCCAATTTAAGGATAAACAGTGGACCCGTGGAAAGAGCTTCGACACTTTCGCCCCCATAGGACCATGTATAACAACAGCCAATCAGATAGGAAATCCGAATGATTTACGAATTCAAGCATGGGTTAACGGTGAGTTACGTCAAAACTCTTCGACAAAAAACATGGTTTTCAACGTTTACCAAATTGTCCACCACTTAAGCCGAGTGATGACCTTAGAACCTTGCGATATAATTGCAACTGGAACACCAGCGGGAGTGGGAGCATTTATGAAGCCTCCTAAATTTTTGCAAGATGGAGATAAAATTGAAATTAAAATTGAGAATATAGGAACGCTTCAGAATGAAGTTATAGAGAAATAGAAGGCTTACAGAGTCTGTTAACTAACCTTGTTGGAAAGCTCTAACTCGATGATTTTTTCCGTTCAGAAAGCTCCGTTTAGTGTAGCCCACCTAAAATCTATGGTTAGTAACGCTTTTACTCTTAAAAGCCGTTATTTGATGAAAGGAAAGGTGAACTATGGTGAGTTTGTCATCGTTGAGCGACGCTGTTAGACGCACTAGTGATGTGCTTAAGCGAGGGGCTTCAATGCAGGTTTTGGATTATGAACGACGGTTTTCCTCTCTGAGAGGACTTTATGATGGTCTGCTTTCAGACCTCATAGTCATAGACTTCGACTGTGAGAAGGCTTATGAGACTGCTAAGGAATTTTTCGGTTCATCCTCCGTGCGCTTCGCAGGTATAGACGGAACCATGTATTCGCGTCCACTGTTTGACCTTATTATTTTCTTTGGCGGTGCCTATGCTTCAACGGGCACAATTACTTTTCTGGAGAAGGATAAACCATTGGTTAAGTACGATGAAAAGATTGTTCAAAAAAGCGCTGGCATATCAAGCGTTGTGCCAATTTACGTAAACGAGGTTCCCGAGGTTGACCAGACCTTTTTTGAGGCTGAGCAGCCTGAAGAGATCAATTTAAGCAGACCTTTGAGGGATGAAACAATTATAGGAAACGCGACAATCGCCAATTGGATAATGACTTTTGCCGAGTATTATCTAGCTTACAAGTTGGCTGTAAATCCAGAGCAGAAAATCCGCATAATCCTTTTGGATAGAAGCCTATCCATTGAAAGGGCAAGCTTGCTCTATGACACTTCGAAGCGTGAGTTTTGGAAGGCGAAAAGCAGCATATTAGGATATGAGGTTGACGGTGAACCTATCGACGAAAATGATTTGGTGATAGCTAGACAGTACGTTTACAATCAAGCTTTAGGCTTGCCTCCTCCGAGAGCTGACTATCTTCGTTACGCGATATTTCATCTTGTTAAAGAGAAGGGGGTTCTGACAAGGAAGCAGATTTTGGCTGAACTTGATATAGCGGATGAGAAGAGAGCTAACAGAGTTAAGCGTTACCTTAAGCGTCTGGTTGAAGATGGTGTTTTGAGCGAGAAGGGCGAAGTCTACGGTTTAAACTCTAAATATGCGACAACTTGGGAACGTGTGAAAAAGCTCGTAACAATTTTAGGTGACCGTTTCTTCTTCACCAAAACCTCTGAAACAAAAACATCTAATTTGATGAAGATTTTAAAGAACGGGAAGGAGCATTGGCTGACAACCCTCGACATAGCCTTTCTCACCTTATTTACACTCCACATGCTCATGGAAGAATGCTGGAAGAGACGGATTCTACTCATAGGCATAACAAAGGATACGGCGGCGAGGGATTTTAAACGACAGCTGATTCCGATAATGCACAATGAGGGACTACTGAAGAAAACCATTTCTCCGGAAGACTTTGAAAAATTACCGAACACGGATCGCATGATACTGCAATCGGTGAGCGTGTTTAACCCGGAAAAGATTGTGCCGCCTTGGAGCCTCATAGAATACGATTCTGCTTTCCGCACGATGGTTCCCGACAGAAAAGATCGGTTAAGCTATGTTTCTGGAGCGATAAAGAACAGAATAGGCATGGAAAAAACGTTTCTGAAAACCTACGTGCAGCTAAGCCAAGCCAGAACAGATCCGCTGTTAAGAAGCAACGTTTTACTTGTAGATCGACTGGTTTACCCGGAGTTTGACTATAAACCTGAGAATGTTGTGGAATTCTGGAATGAGTTCGGTGGAGCAGATGAACCTATTGAAGTTATCCTATTCCTTAACAAAAACGTGTCAAACAAGCTTCAAAACTTGATGATGAACATTTTGATCGCCATGGCTCCTTCAAGCATCCCTGAAGCCTTCGGTCACAACAAACCCTTGTTTATAGCAGATAAGATTGCCAAATGGAATTACAGTCAATTCAAGCGCATCGTGGACACAACCGCTGACTGGATACTCAATAACCATAAATTGAGAAAGTTCATATTTTATATGAGCACCTTCAGGGAGAGGAGGGCGTCAATTGAAGCCGCAAGAAGAGAACACATTTAACAACTTCTGCTTCACGGATTTCGACGGAAAATTCCAAGCGAGACTTTCAGCGGTTATACCGAAATATTTTGGCGGTGCGGAGGAGACCAGACTCGCCGGCACAAGCGCACGCTATCACTGCCGTGTAAAAGTTGAATATCAGAAAGATTTGATGGGACTCTTGGAGGAGGGAATGCTTCTAGCGGTCAAAAACTTCAGAAAAACGGAGCGAGACACGGAGAGATACACACTTATGGAGGTAAGCCGTGTTTGGCCTGAACACTTCGGATTGCGCGGTTTGTCAGATCATGGTTATTATCCAATGCAGTTTGAGATTATTGAACAATCTGAAATGGATTGGCAGACGAATGATAGGTCGACTATGATGATTCAGATAGACGCTGTTCCGATAAACTATGATTTGATAATGAAGAGGAACCACGAGTTCGAGTTTGCTAAGGGTTTCTCCTATCCGATCGTTGGAAGCCCGGTCTACATTCTGAACAGCAACATGATAAACCTCATGTACAATAAGAGGATAACAGAGAAGCTGGGTGTAGATCCATCAAAAACCGTTGAAGACGCGAAAAGTGATCCGAGGCTTGGATTGATAAAGATGTTCCAAGCCAGCAAGAATGTCATTCCAATTTACGTTGATTTTTGATTTTGAGAAACTTGTGCGTTATCACTTCGGTGTTTTCGCCTTCACGGGCGGTGGAAAAAGCAATTTGATGTCAAACATCCTCAGGAGGATACTGTTACACACGGAAAACACGAAGGTAATAATCTTCGACATAAGCTGCGAATACGTATTCCTATTGTTAGACATACTGGCTGACCCGAACACCGCTGCAAAGGTTATTCTGGAACATAGAATTGATTCGCTTGAACAGTTTTTCAACTCCGTTGTCAAACCAAGAGAGTACGAGGCGGATGAGAGGATAAAGGCTGGGTTGCAACGCATAATGGAGCAGGGTAAGGTTGCCTACTACATCAGACCGAAACAGAAGGTTCCCACTTACAGTCAATTCATGGATGAGCTTGAGAACCAGAGAAAAGGCAGCGTTGACAGACCTCACTACATGAACGCTATCGACAAGATTCACGACGCGATACTTGAGTACATGGAGAAAAACGGATTAAGTGAGAACCAAGAGGTGAACGAAGACTTCGTTAGGTACATAGACAAAGTTGCCGCGGAAACTGTTGAAGAGCTCAAGGTTTCCCCGAAAAGCGGGTTGTACGCTTGGGCGACAACGAGAAACACAATACTTGACAGAATAAAAAGGAAGCATGAGGAGGAGCAAAAAGAGACAGACGCGTTAACCGTAGATAAAATCAGAGAAATCTTAGAAGACAAAGCAAGAATTGTCTGCATCTCAATCTCAGACCCTTTCATAATCAAGGAACTCGTCATAAACCTAACACAAGACCTTTTAGCCCGCAGAAAACGCAAATTCAAAGTCAAACCCTACATTCTTTTCGTCTTCGACGAAGCTCAAGAGTTTATCCCAGAGCTTAGCGGTTCAGTAGGCATAGACAAAAAATGCAGCAAACAAGTTGAAACTCTGCTTAGACAAGGAAGAAAGTACGGTTTAGGCGCTTGCATAGCAACACAGAGAGTCGCGTACCTAAACACAAACGCTTTACAACAGCTTCACACGTACTTTGTTGGAACACTGCCGCGTCCCTATGACAGAGCGTTGATAAGCGACACCTTCATGATAGACAAGGGCATACTAGAAAAAACATTAGAGTTTGCACCAGGCGAATGGTTACTGTCAAGCTATATTGCCACGGGCATAGAAAACGTGCCAATATTCATAAAGGCTGACAACGCTGAAAACGAGATAGAGAAATACTTGAAAAATAACGCATAAAAAATGGAAAATGATTGCTATGCCATTCCACATTTCTTGAGTAGACGTTGCCACCTTTCATCCGTTATTCTTTGGATTTCATCGATTACCTTCTCGAATTTCGGTGTGAACAAGTGTCTGAAGCGTCCCTGCACTTTTAGATACTCCCTCACCGGTTTCTTTCTTTCCGGTCTTAGGGCTATAACCTTGCTTGGCGCTGAAAGCTGGTATTCACCGTTCACCGCTTCCCACAGTGGAAATACGCATGTTTCCAC
>PIYA01000069.1 GCA_003601785.1 Candidatus Bathyarchaeota archaeon | reverse complement strand
TCGAGGAGTTCGGCGAGATAGTGGATGATTCGATAAGGAGAGCCAAAGCCTTAGCGAAGGAAACGGGCTGGTATCAAGCAACAGCGGAGCTTAACCCCCTCGTCATTGAAGCTCAAAAGACAATCGCGTATGAAGTGTACGAGCAGTTCGGTGTTCCAGACTGGTTCATAGTGTCGATGGGAAGCGGTGGAACCATGTATTCAATCTGGAAAGGCTTTAAAGAACTCAAAGAACTCGGGATGACAAAATCTCTGCCGAGAATGATCGGTGTTCAACCAGAAGGATGCGCATCCATAGCTAAACCATTACTACAAGGAAAGTCTAAACCAGTTAAGGTCTCAAAGCCTTCCACACACGCCCTCGCCGTTCTGGTGGCTGAACCCCTACAAGGAGAATTGGCGATAAAAGCCATAAAAGAATCGAACGGTTTAACCCTCACAGTTTCAGACTCAGAAATTTTCACAGCGGAGCTCCAAATAGCAAAATTTGAAGGAATGTTTGCGGAACCAGCAAGCTCAGCGACTATCGCAGCCTTGAAAAAAATAATTCAACAGAAAGGAATCGACAAGAAAGAAAGCGTAGTGTGCCTAATCACCGGAAGCGGACTGAAAGCCACAGACGTTCTGCAAGCGCTAACAAAAAAACAAAAAACAACAGCCGTAGGCTTAGAGATAAGCACAAAAGAGAAGATACTGAGAATCCTAAGCAGAGAAGACACATACGGCTATGACATGTGGAAAAAACTCGGAAAAACAATGACAAGAGCCGCAATCTACCAACACCTAAAAGAACTCTCCAAAAAAGGATTAATAATAGGCTACGCAAAAAACGGAAAGAAATTCTTCAAAATAACACAACGTGGAAAAAAAGTTTTACAAGCGATAGAGGATTTAAAATTACTATTGTAATTTTGGCGAATATAAAACGAAATACTAAAATAGTATAGTTACAACTATACTAATCTCAGGCTATAGCAATGAGAAAAGAAAAAAATTCCGTAAGTGTTGCAATCAACCTTGCAACAGCAGTGGTTTTCGCAGCCTTTGTAACCGTAGCCACAATAATCTTCGCGGTGAGTATTCCAGCAACCTCTGGATATTTCAATATAGGCGAAACGATGATCTATGTAGCAGCACTGCTTTTCGGTCCATATGTAGGTGCCTTTGCTGGGGGTATAGGTTCAGCAATAGCTGACATGTTATTGGCGCCCGTGTATGCACCAGGGACCTTCATAGTAAAAAGCCTTGAAGGAGCGATTGTGGGCATCTTAAATAGGAAGATGTCAATGCGGGCTTCGCATTCCAACTGGAAAATTTTCACGTTTTCGTTAGGAATAATTATTGGTGTATCACTTGCAATAACTGGTTCTTTCTATTACAGCGGAAACGTAGAGCTTTACGTAGGTATTCCTCCGCCAGAGAATCCAACATTAATCGGTTTCATCCCGGTTGAATTTTGGTATGCTTTAGGCGGAGTTGTAGCCTTTTTAATAGTTCTGATGGGGTTTAAGGTTGAACCCCAATTTGGTTCCGCCATTCTTTCTGTTATAGTCGGCGGTTTAGAAATGGTTGTTGGATACTTCCTTTATGAGCAGCTAATACTTAACACAGCTGCGCTTGTTGAGGTTCCAGCAAATATTGGGCAGATGCTGATAGGATTGATTGTTGCGCTGCCCATCGTAAAAATTGTTCAGCGTCAGCTTCCACAACTTAAAAGATAGAATACAATTATATTTTGGAGAGATGCCAAATGAAACTGCCGCACGGAAAGATTCCAGTTGAAATCCTTAGGGACATTGTCTTCAGAAACTTAGGTGTGAAAAGAAAAGAGGTAATTTTAGGTCCCTCCGTTGGGTTCGACGGGGCAGTCTTGGACATTGGAGATAAATCCTTAATCGTTTCCATAGACCCCATCACCGGAGCCGTAGAGAGAATAGGTTGGCTTGCCGTAAACATAAACGCAAACGATGTTGCCACCTTCGGTGTTAAACCAGAATTTCTCTTCTCATGCATTCTGCTTCCTGAAGGTGCGGATAGAGAAACCGTTGAAACAATATGTGCTCAGATGGACAAGGCTGCAAGAGAATTGGAAATAGCCATAGCGGGGGGACACTGTGAGGTAACCCCTGGAATCAAAAACCCTATAGTTGTCGGCTGCATCATGGGCTTAACAGAAAAAGGAAACTACGTGACAGCTGGCGGAGCCAAACCAGGTGACAAGCTTATACTAACAAAGAGCGCTGGAATCGAAGGCACAGCAATTCTGGCGTCTGACAGAGAATCACAACTAAGGAAAGCCGTTGATTCTTCAACGTTGAAACGCGCCAAAGAATTCTTTAAAAAGATAAGCGTGGTCAAAGAAGCGATTCTAGCTTTCAAAACGGGTGGTGTTCACGCCATGCACGACCCTACGGAAGGCGGTGTGCTCGGGGGAATCTATGAGATGACAGATGCGTCTAACGTGGGTGTAAAAGTGTTTGAAGAGAAAATCCCAGTTGAACAAGAAACAGTTGAGATATGTGAATTTTTTCAGATCGACCCGCTACAGCTCATCAGCTCAGGGGCGTTACTAGTTTCTGTTGATTCGAACCTTGCAGACAAAATAGTTGAAACCTTGAAAACTCATGGGATTGAAGCATCGGTGATTGGAGAATTTCTTGAAAGTTCAAGTAAACGTGTCCTCATCGGAAAAAGCGGAACCGCTAAAAATATGGTTAGACCTTTATCTGACCATCTTTGGTTTGCTCTTTCTAGAAAATAAATCGCCAAAGTTTTTGCCAAGAGATTGCAGAAACCAGTAAAAAGCGAAGAAGGGATAGTAAAAGGCGTATCTGAAAATGTGAGAGTAAACCAAGCCGCATTTTATTTCAAGGGCAGCCAGTGAGATGCTTTCTTTCAAGTCCCAGTCTTCCATCGGTCTGTTGTGCAGACAATAAATGTCGTCGCCTATAACCGCTTTGTAGCCCTTCTCCTTTATCCAGTTGATTATGAAAGCGTCTTCATATGCGTGAAGTTTCCTTGGAATTTTGATGTCCTTTACAAGTTTTGTTCGAATCAGCGTATCGTGCATTCCCCCTCTGAGATTAAAACATTCCCTTGCAACCAAAGCTAACGACTTCATAAAAAGCTTGTTTTTCACGTTTGGAATCAAATCAATGTTTAAACCCCAGACGGCGCCCACGTCGTCGTCGATGTGTTTGACGGCTTTTTTGAACCAATCTTTACATAGCACTACATCGCTATCCACAAACATGAACCATTCTGTTTCAACTTCTTGAATTCCTCTTTCTCGTGCTTCAGCCCTTGTACCATTTTCAGTTATAACCTTGACATTTCCGTACTTATCATTAAAATCACCAATGATCTTCAACGTGTTGTCGGTTGAGGAAGCGTCAACCACAATAAGCCGTTTAACGGGAACATTTTCATAAACAGATTCAAGGCATCTTTTAAGAATATGCTCACTGTTCTTTGTCAGCATAACCACATCTATGGATTCCATGTAAAATCCTCTGAGGATTAAAACAACATGTTTCAACCCTAATTTTAATATTTTCCTAATAGAATAAATGGGTTAATCTTAAATGTAACTTGAAGGTTCAAGCATGGTCACATCTTTGGAGAAAGCAGCTGGTATTGCCTTTCGTTCCTTGGTGCCTAACAGACCGTATCATGTTCAATGGATGGTTACGAGAAAATGTAATTATCGATGTAAAGGCTGTAATGTTTGGCGCGAACAAGACTCAAGAGAGTTATCAACGGCGGATATAAAGAAGGGTTTGGATATTCTTAAAAAACTGGGTGTTATAGAAGTAGTTCTATCTGGAGGAAATCCTCTTTTAAGAGACGATATTGGTGAAATAGTAGATTATGCCTCCCATTCTTTTGTAACGACCATTTATGATAACGGCAGCATGGCTGAAGAAAAGATAGAAGATATACGCAATGCAGATTTTGTTGCAATTTCAATAGATAGCTTAGACGCTGAAAAAAATGATTATTTGAAGGGTGTTAAGGGTGCTTGGAAGAAAGCCATGAAAGCGGTTGACAAACTGCATGAGGAAGGAGTTAACGTGGTTGTTTCACCGACGATTTCACAGTTCAACTTGTATGAAATTGCTGATTTCACAAAGTACTTTCTTAAAAAGGGAATTCCAATCTGGTATTGCTTGTACTCTTACGATTTTTCTGAAGGTTCAAATCAGCTTTTTAAAATAGGTAAGAAAAATGATGAATTTGTGATAACCGATAGAAAAGCCATGGTTAAGCTCTGCGATTTTCTTATAGAGATGAGGAAGAGAAACAGCAATATCCTTATGACACAACTGAGATACTTGAAGCCGTTAAAAACCTATATTTAACGGGTAAAAGAACATGGAAGTGTCGGGCGCTTCGAAACTTTTTCATGATAGACCATCTTGGCAGGGTTGCTGGATGCCACCTTCACAATCCTGTTGCTTCAATCTTTGACCTACCTAAGGTTTGGAACAGCGAAAAATTTGATGCGCTTCGTAAGGTCTATAATGAATGTGCCAGATGCACCTACCTTTGTTACATATTTTATTCTCTTCACGGAAGTGTTGTTGGTAACCTTCGAATAGCTCGAGAACAGTGGAAAAGTGCAAAGCTTTTTTTGAAGAGAAACTCTAAGCCTCTAGGTTTGGTAAAACCGAGAGAACGTTCGTTATCTCACCAGTAAATGCTTGTTTTAACACGTTTTCTTCCATGTCTGCTATTGAGATTGATAACTGATTCCACATTTTACACGTGGGTGAGTTCTCTGTTATAATCCTCGGTCCAGCGTCTCTTGGTTTTTTCAACTCTAAGAGTGCAGGTAGAAACATGGTTAAAACGAAGGTTATCACTCCGAAAAGTAATGTAATAAAAGTTGTCAGAGTCGGACTTAGAATCATACTTACCTTTTAAAAATTGTTTTGGTTCCTAATATAACTGTTTCCGTTTCCAGAATGATTGGTTTTCTCCCAGTGGTTATCATTCTTCCCAAGGATTTTCGATGTAAGCAAATCCGTTAACGCCTTCATGCAGATTGGTATGTTGTATAGGAATGGGAAAATTAAAAGCGGAATCAACCACTGCGCCCTAGTTCTACCGTCTAGATATGTGCCTATCCCCACTTCAAAGAATGGAGCAAAGTTCCCCACAAAACTATAAAGGGATATTGGTATTGAAGCCCAAAAAAGGTTGAACCATTGAGGTTTTGAGAATGACAGTACGGCTCCCATTA
>PIYA01000068.1 GCA_003601785.1 Candidatus Bathyarchaeota archaeon | reverse complement strand
AGAATAACTTTTAGTGAAAAGCATTTATTCGCTTAACTGATAAAATGTAGATTTAAGTGTGTTAGTATGGTGAAGTTTTCACTAAGCGAAAGAGAATACGAACGCCGCGTTGAAAAAGTTAGAAAGGTTTTGAGGAGACGAAGGTTAGACGCGTTGTACTTAACAAACAGCACAAGCATATTCTATTTAACGGGTTACTCCTTCATCACGACGGAGAGACCGGCAGCTCTAATAATTCCCTTAGACGGAAAAATAACCTTCATGGGTCCCCTTCTGGAAAAAGACCATGTTCCATTGAAAACAAGAATAATAGAAGATGTTAAAACATACGTGGATTACCCTGGAGAAAAACATCCGATTGACTATTTCGCCGATTTTTTGAAAGAGATGAAGCTGGCTAATAAACGCATAGGCATAGACAACAAGGCTGGAGCCGCTGGAATCTGGGGTTACAGGGGTCCACCGATAACGAAGAAACTTCGCGGAGCAAAATTTGTGGACATGAAGGATCTGATTCCTTCCATGCGCTTGATAAAATCTGAAGAAGAGATAACGCTGATCAGAGAAAGCGCGAAATGGGCGAACCTAGCTCACAGTTTATTGCAGGAGTACACGGAGGAAGGTCTCTGGGATGTGGAGGTTGCGTTGGCAGCCACGTATGAAGCGTCAACAATCATGAAGAAGACTCTTGGACCGGAATATGAGCCTCTTCGGAGAAGTGTTCCCGTAAGCGCCGGTTTCAGAGGTCAGGTTGGTGAGATGAGTGCGATTCCCCATTCTATGGCAACCAAACGCGTGATTAGGAAAGGCGATGTTGTTGTAACAGGCGCCAGTGCAGATGTTGGCGGTTACAGCTGTGAGTTGGAGAGAACTATGATTGTAGGCAAGCCGACAGCGAAGCAGAAACGCTACTTTAATGTGATGGTTAAGGCTCAAGAGGCAGCGTTTAACACGTTTAAACCTGGGGTTAAGTGCAGTGAGAGAGATAGACAAAGCAACGATTAGAGTGTTCAAGAAAGCTGGACTGATGCATCTGGTAAAGCATCACAGTGGACATGGATTAGGTTTGGAGGGGCATGAACCACCATGGCTTGACATAGGAAACGATGAGCCTTTGAAAGCGGGAATGGTTGTGAGCTGTGAACCAGGCATCTACGAGACGGGGTTTGCGGGGTTCCGTCATTCTGACACTGTTTTGATAACTGAGGATGGAGCAGAGATAATCACGTATTACCCGAGAGACTTGGATTCGTTAACCATAACCTAGTCAACTCTGACACGTACAATAGAAGATTCTTCTAGAACTTTCATGTTACAAGCTATTTATTCAACCATGCGAGGGAATAAGACGGAGAAGGCGGAAATGAAAAAGGCAATCTTCATCTATCTTTCGGCAATAACCTTAGTTTTACTAAGCCTATCAAACATAGGATACGCCTCCACCTTCCAGCCGACAGCCACGCAGAAGCAAGCCTCAACAGATGGAGAACCAACATTACAGGAATGGTTCAACCAGAACGGCTACAACATAAACGTAACCGAGGATGAGACAGGCATAGAGATATTCGAGGCTGGATATTACAAGGTCACGATTCTAGCTGAAATCGCGGCTTACGCGCCGATGAATAATTTAAGCTGGTATCCGGAAAGCACTGGACAGTTAAACTACATATTCTACGGGGCGAACGCAACTGGCGACGAAGCATTTTTCTTAGCTCCTGAAGACTTCGGTCTCTGCCTAGGCTCTCCAGATGGGTTCTTTTACACGGAACCATATCGAAACGACGATGGAGAAGATCATGCTCTGGTTTTTGTAAATCCGAACGCTTCAGGTTACATAATTGCTTGGGAAGACTTGTGGAAATTGGGCGACGAAGACTTTCAAGACTTTATCTTAGCCGCGTTGACACCCGTCAGAGTTAAGGTGTGGTATTGTCCAAGAACATTGAACCTTAAGAGTAGAGGAAGGTGGATTACCGCTCTAATTAAGATTCCAGAAGGGTATAAAGCAAAAGACGTGAATGTATCCTCAGTGATGTTGAACGGAACGGTACAAGCTGACGTTAGACACTACAAAGCCGTTGACCTTAGGTGTTTACATCTGCTTATCGTGAAGTTCAACAGAACAGCCTTGATAAGTTATGTGAAAAAATCTGTTAACGGGTGCGCGTGCAAACGCTTTACTGTTTCATTAATCGTTACGGGCGAGTTTTCAGATGGAACACCGTTCTATGGAAGAAACACCATACGAATCCTCTGCTTCAACAATTGCCATGCTTTCAGCCATACCGTTAGGAAATTGCAACATAGATTTTGTTCTTGTCCAAGCGGTACTCACGCCACTCCGCCTCGAACTCGTCGCGTTTTCCGTGCAGATAGACGTTCTTGGCGCGGACCAGCTCTTCCATTTCCTTTAGGTAAGGTTTCAAAAGTTCAACGTTCTCATCCGTGAGTTCCGCTATGTGAACAGCGTCCACTATAGCCGTTGGCACGTAGCCAAGTTCCTTCCTCAACGACTGAACCCTTCGAGCTATGTCCCGCATCAACCCCTCACCCAGCAACTGCTTGTCGCGATGCGTATCTAGAAATATTCGGATGTCACCTTCAGAGGTTGAAACCCAACTGTCCGATGATGCATAATCCGGAACCCTTTGAGCGTACTCCACTTCCTTGACGTTTGCAAACTCCAAGAATATGGCTTCCAAGCTTTTTATGGATTCACACGTTTTTTCGGGAGCCACAACAACAACCTTTCTGAGAGGCCACCTCCTCTTAAGCCTCGCGTTTTGCCTAGCCGAATAAACAAGTGAGACGCAGCGGAATAAGCGTTCAAAGTCTTCTTCTAAAGCTTGGTTTCGCATCGTCTTTTCCGGTTTCGGCCAGCTCTCAAAGTTGACTGATTCATGTAGTGTTGGGTCTAGTCTTCTGTAGACTTTTTGGTATAGGGCTTCGCTTAGGTAGGGTGTGAAGGGGTTGAACAAAAGCGTAACCGTTTTCAGCGTGTGCCATAAAGTTGCGTATATTGCCAGTCTTCTGTTGAGGGTTTCCGGGTTGTCTGTCCAAAGTTCTCTTCTGATCATGGGAACGTAGAGGCGACTTATAACCTCTATGACAAAGTCTTCCAGCGCTGCCGCTGCATTATTGAACTCGCATCTTTCAAGCTTATCCGTGCATTTCTCCACGGTTTCTTGAAGCTTCGACAGCAGCCAGAGGTCTGGTTTTTTAAGCTCTCTCACTCGCTCAGCCCATTCAAGAGTGTGCTCTCTCGGGTTGAATCCGTCGTACTCAGCGTTTTGAAGGAAGAATCTGTTCAGGTGGTAAAGCGTTGACAACACTTGGTATGGACGCCGTTTCAACTCCTCCAAGTCGAAGTTCATGAACTCCACGGGGGAACACTTCCATAGGAAGTAGAACCTGCACACGTCGGCTGAATGCTTCTCTAAAAGCGGGTTAACCTCCACGACGTTTCCGAGGCTTTTACTCATCTTTCTACCCTTAGCGTCTTGGGTTAACCCTTGGAAAAGAAAAGCCTTGTACGGAGCCTCAGCTTTCCCCGTTAATATAACATGCTCAAGCAGCAGCGAGTTCGCCCATCCACGGGTTTGATCTATTCCCTCGGTTAGAAAATCTGTTGGAACGTACCGTTTGAACTCTTCATCTGTAAACCTCGCGTACGGTGAAGCCCCGCTGTTGTGCCAAGTGTCCAAGACGAATGGTTCTCTGTGCATCTTTCCCCCACACTTCTCACATCTCAAGGTGACGCGGTCTATCCATGGCTTGTGAAGTTCAAAGTTTCCCTCTGGTTTCTCCAAGGCTTTTTCCATAAGCTCCTTTCTGCTTGAAATGAAAGTTTTCGCTCCACATTTTTCACAAACCCATATTGGTAAGGGTGCACCCCAGACACGTTCACGAGATATACACCACGGTTTGCCCTCCTTTAGGAAGGATATGAAACGGTTCTTTGGACCTTCGAAGAAGTATTCCACTTTTTCGGCGGCTTTGACGATTTTTTCGTTTATCTTATCGGTTCTCAGGAAGTATTCTCTTCTGGCAAGCCATATCAGCTTGTGATGGGAACGCCAACAAGTCGGATACTCATGTTTTACGGGTTTAACAGCTACAAGCAAGCCTCTCTTACGGAGTTCCTCAACGACAACAGCGTCCGCATCCCTCGCGAAGACACCGCTAAAAACGCCAGCCTCTTCTGTGAATTTAACCTCGTCGTCGAAGGGAACAAAAACGGGAACACCGCGTTTCTGTGCAGCCCAGAAGTCCTCCTCACCGTTTCCAGGCGACAGATGTACAACGCCTGTGGCTGTGTTCACATCAACGAAGTCTTCGCAGACAACCTTGTGCACTAATGGATGGTTATCCAATTCCGCTTGTTTTGGAACTATGTCCTTAAATGGATAATCATACTTTAAGCCTTCAAGTTTCTCACCGCTCAGAGTTTCCGTTATCTCATATTTTTCTATGCCCAGTTCACGCATCACTGGTTCGACTCTTTGCTTAACCATTATCCATTTTTCCTCGTTAACCTTGACCTTGACGTATTCACCTTTCGGATGCACGGCGAGCATCATGTCCGTAACTATCGTGAAGGGCATCGTCGTCCACACTAGAAAATACTCGTTTTCGCTGTCGGCTAATTTGAACTTGAAGTATAAGGATGGGTCTTCAACGATACGGTAAGAGTCTTCGTAGCCGACCTCCGCACTGCTTAAACTTGTTTGACATCCAGGACAGTAAGCGACAACGTAGTATCCTTCCTCAAGCAAGCCTTGTTCCCAAGCGCGCTTCAAATACTGCCATTCCCTTTCGATGTAGTTATCCATATAAGTCCAGTAAGCCTTATCATGGTTTATGAAAATTCCAAGTTTCTTGTCCGCCTCAACCCATTCCTTATGATACTTCATTATTGCTTTTTTACACTCTTCTATGAAGCGTTCCTCACCCACTCTCTCCAAGAGTTCACGCTTGTTTTTCACGCCTAAGGCTCTCTCAACCTCCAATTCAACGGGTAAGCCTTGACAGTCCCATCCAGCCCAGAACGGTATGGAATAACCCTGCATGGTTTTCCATCTGTATCGAAGGTCTTTTATCACCCGTCCCCTCGCGTGTCCAACGTGAGGTATGCCGTTCAAGGTTGGCGGTCCCTCAACCCAGCCTAAGAAGCCTACGTTATTCTTCTCTCTAAAATCCATCAGCTTTTCTTTTATCCTGTTTTTCTCCCAGAATTCACGGATTTCCTTTTCGATTTCGAGCGGGCGATAATCCATCGTAAGCCATTTTTCAGAATCAGCCTTGAATTTCTCGGTCACCTTTCCTTTCATCCCAAATACCCGCCAATACACGGAAATAGCAACTGTAACATATAACTTTTTTGAATCAGTATTCCGCTATTTCGAGTTGGAGATTTGGATTTTTGAAGCTGCTTCCAGAATGGGTGTTCCCAGAAACCAGTCATCCTCTTTTATATTTATTCGATATCGATTTCACTTGGATTTCTTTGACTATTTTACATCCTCTGTCGGTATGCCATGAGCAAATAAACAATACAGTCGCTCATGTATTTTCCAAATTTACTCTCTGCAAATTCTCTCACCTTCTCTGCGGGTTGTAATTTATCTTTAAAATAGAAATGTGAGATTGCTTTCCTCACGCCAAGATCGTCAGCTGGAATAACATTCATGCCGATGGATGCGACCATGACAAGTTCTGCCGTCCACCTTCCGATGCCTTTAAAGGTTGTAAGCGTCTCAATTATTTCTTCGGGATTTTTATCTTTTAAGTTCTCTGGGTCGAAACCATTTATTACTTCGGAAGAAAATCCTTTGATGTATTCAGCTTTTTTCCAACTAAGTCCACAATTCCTCAATTCTTTCAAACTCAGACCTGTCAAAGTTTCTGGAGTGGGAAATTCGTATGCGTATTCACCACAAAACTCTATTCTTTCTCCATAGTTTTCGACGAGGTTTGCCGTTATCAACTCGGCATTTCTTAATGAAATCTGTTGTTGTATAATCGCTTTTATGATGCCTTCAAAAACGGTGGCAGACATTAGACCAGCTTTTCCAAATCCGTATAACTTTTCTTTGATTTTCTTCAGTATCTCATCACCATCCATGAAATCATAGAGCTCTTTTACACTTTTAAGTCCATGAAATTCAAAGAGAAAATCCACTATCTTTTCTTTCTCTTTAGATGAAATCTTTGGTGTTGTTACAATTAACTTGGGTTTCTCAATGCTTCCTTCTGCGCTCACGATAACAGGAATGAGCTTTTCACCCATTCTTAAGGCTCTTATCCATTTCTGTCTTTTGATTATACAGGGTGTGGGTCTTTCAGGAAGTATAGAAAATTTCAATTTAAGATTCCAATTTAATGGAAAATCCAAAGGAATAAGCCATATATCTCGTTCATCCTTGAAGCTAACTCGAATTTCATTTACCATATTTTGCACCTTCTAACTCAAGCAATCTCATTTTAACTTCCTTGCCAAGGGGATAAAATCCCATTAGACTGCCTTTTTTTGTAAGCAATCTGTGACATGGAATTAATACTTGTAAGGGATTTCTCATAAGGGCAACTAACATTTCAGTGTATTTAACACCAGATTTTCTGGCAATCTCGCTGTATGTGGATGTTTTTCCATGGGATATTTTGGTTATCACCGCATAAACAACTCTGTTTCTGTAGTTGATATTCGGGAGTTTGAACTCTCTCCCATCTATAACTACATCCTTCAACCTTTTGACAAGCCAACCGTTGTATTTCCCGTAGTGTATCTCACCTTCAAGTTTATGATATTCTATTATCTTCTTCAAATGGTTCAATGACTTGTCCTTGTCCTTGTGCCAAGAATAAGCAATAACACTGCCTCTATTAAAGAGATACCAGACGTGAACGTCTATCCCAAGGATTTCTTTAAACTTACTCATCTTTCCACCAAATCTTCTCTAACAATCCACTTTGTGTTTTTATCCTCAGATTTAGACAATCTTTGCAGGAAATTAAAGACTGCTTTATAATCTCCCTCAAAGCCCAGCCAATTGCCTTCATAACATCTTTGTCTTTTTCTCTCATAATTTATATAAAGATTCAAGGCATATTTTTGATTCCGTTTTCCTCGTTCTTATGAAAAGGTGGAATTTTATTCTAGTGCTATAATCTTTCCGTCAAAGTCGCGTTTTGAAAACCCAAACTCCTCTTTAACTTCTTC
>PIYA01000067.1 GCA_003601785.1 Candidatus Bathyarchaeota archaeon | reverse complement strand
AGATACTGGTGAAAAACGGTGAGGTTCAAAACGTTTCTTCAACGGATAACGAAACCTTAAGAAGAGTTAATGAATCCTTGAACATGGATGAATGGTCGAACGTCGTGGGTGAATTCGCTTTCGGAATAAATCCTAAGGCAAGGTTCGTTGAAGAGTTCCTTGAGGCTGAAAAAATTTTAGGCACAATACACATAGCCTTCGGCAACAACTCAGACATGCCTGGTGGAAAAAACAAATCGCAAAATCATATGGACTTTCTGGTTTCAAAGCCAACCGTGAAAGTTTTCAACAAGGACGGTTCAAGCTTAGAGGTTCTTGTGAACGGTGAATTTCAACACTTGTAAAATTCTTAAATGCTGAAACTAAACTGTATAAAAGGTGCGTGTTATGACTGAAAAAACAAGCGAAAAATTACCCATATCAGACTTTTACAAAGTCGTTGATTACGTCACAATCTTTAGGAGTGAAAAATGGTGGGAAGCCATAGTTGTGTTTGAATCTTTCGGAAAACGGTCAATAGGTTTGTATCTCTGGCAGAACAGAAACGGCGCATGGAAAAGAAAACACAAGTTTAACATAAGAAATTTGGATGAATGGAACAAGCTTAAAACCGCGATAGAGCAGCTTCTTCCAAAACTTGTTTCAAGATAGTTTTTCTGAATTCTAAATCAGAATCTGTAATTAAATAATTTTATTAATGCACCCTTCTAACAAACAAAAGAAGGCGGAACATTATGGAAGCTGAACAAGAAACACGAGAAGAAGATACGGACTATGATGAAGAAGAATTTACACAGGAAGAAAATGCTCCACAAGAGCGAACAATAGAAGATGAAGAGCATCCATTTGTTGAAGAAGCTGTCATGGAAGAACCCGCAGAAGAACTGAAAGAAGAACCAACAGAACAGGGCGAGGAACAGACGCGAGAGAGGATACAGCGAGCCGTAAACAACGGAATGAACAATCAGGAAAACAATGGAAGTTTCGTGCATGGGCTTTCTGTAGGGCTCGGGTTGGGGTGCATAGCCACGTTTGTCATCATGTGGGTCGCGGTGTTTTTCACCCCGCAACTTCCTTCAAGTGTAACCTATGAAGCTATGCTCTCGGTGTTCATTTATCCAATGATATACTTGTTGGCAGTGGGCTTAATCGCGTTAACAGCCGGCATAGTGAGAGAGTATTACGTGAGAAAAAGTCGGTTTTAAAAACCCGATAGCTTAGATAAAAGCCAATATGTTCCTTTAGCCACACAGCGTGAACTCTTTGCGAATAAACTGTTAATACGTATATTTTTCTCCACCAGCCAGAATTCGCTCTAAAGCCATATTGAAGTTTATCATTCCCTCGTTCGTCTTGGCTGATACGGGTATTAGCAGAAACCTTAAGCCAAGCTGGTAAACGGCTTTCATCATGTTCCTGCTTAACAAACGCCTTGTTCCTTGAAGTTTCTCTTCAATCGCGTGTTCCAAAGCCTTAGGTTTAGCCGACCAGTCCACGATTCTGTCAACTTCCTCCTTTGGAAGCAAATCACATTTTGATAACACGTGCACTTGAGGTAGAAAGAAGCGATTGTAAACAGCCGCGGATAAGAAAATGTTTGAAACGTAATTTAACGGGTTCAAAGAGAAAACGGAGTCAAACAAGTAAACTATTGCTTTAGGCTCCCTTGTAAGCTCATTAGCAATGTAAGGACCGCTCTCCCTAAAAGCAAACAACTCCATTTGTCCAGGCGTGTCCACCAAAACAACGTCAGCTTTCAAGCTCTCAACCTCAGAAGAAATTCGTTCAATCTGATCGGCGATCAAATCTGCAGCCATTATCAATGCACCGTTGGGACCTAAGCGATACTCATCCATCAAAGCTTCCACGTTGATGTAATCCCGCACGTCCACGTCAGGCGTGTAAGGAAGCGTTAGTGCTCCTGGGTCTAGGTTTACAACCGTGACGTCTTGTTTTGATTCTTTTAGCCATTCGTTGAATGTTGCTGTTAAGAGGGATTTTCCAGAACCAGCCGTTCCTATGATGAAAATTACAAACAACCTAATCACCTTTCAGCAAGGTATATGCTTGAGAGTATCCATTGTCTCTTAAGTAAAAGTCTTTCCGTTAACTTGGGATTTCTGGCGGTTGAGGTTCCAAACTTGGTTGGTTTTTTCTAGATATCAAGAATATGAACAAACCTATGCAAACTAATATTATAGTAATAACCCCTAACAAAACGAAAAATACGGACATGACCGTTATGTTTTGAATTGTACTGTCTGCTCCAGCGTAATCATCGTTTCCAGACCAGCTTGCGCGAATATAGTATATGCCAGCTCTTTCAGTTCTCCAAGTGTATGTGAAGCTTCCGTTAACATCGGTTTTAACAGTGTCCATAGTTGTCCATGGAAACCCGTTCACCTTAACATAAATCGTGATGTTTTCGCTCTGTATGCCGGGTGAAAGTTTTCCGAAAAGAGTCACGGTGCTGCCTTGAATAACGTATGAAGATGAAGCCGTCAACGTGATTGTCGACGCTGCTAAGGTTTTGTAGCTCGCAGTAACTTGTCCTGGAGCTATCTGTTCACAGTTTTCAAGAGTTATTATGTGGGGGGAGGCGTATCGTAAGCTGTCTGGGCATTCACCGACTCTCCATC
Organism: Candidatus Bathyarchaeota archaeon; assembly: GCA_003601785.1. Lineage (GTDB taxonomy): Archaea > Thermoproteota > Bathyarchaeia > Bathyarchaeales > Bathycorpusculaceae > PIYA01. The sequence goes on along the minus strand of PIYA01000067.1, from coordinate 3,147 downwards.
CGTCCCTCCAGTTGTCACCAGTGCATTCAGCTATATAGTACTGAACGCCGTTGTATGTTACATAATAGGCTTGTCCTCTCACGTCGTATGGTTTATGGGATAAATGGACGCCGATGTTCATGTGTTCCTCACTTTCATAGTATAAAAGCACAACGTCAAGTCCGCCAGCCTTCATTATAGAAGCCGCTATATAGCTGAAAAGGTCGCAGTCTCCTTGATTTTCAACGATGGTTTCAACCGGATACTTAGCTGGCAGCGTTTCCTTGTATGGTATTTGATGAACGATCATTAAAACTCCGTTTGCGAAGTCTTCATCGTCCGTGTATATTTTCCAGAGGTTTTCAGCTATTGGCTTCAACGAGTAGGGTGTGACAAACTTTGCAAAGTCGCTGTTTGAACTTAATCTGTGATTCTTATCTTTGTAATATTCATAAAGGGACTGCGAGACGGCAACGTTAAGCCTGTAATGTTTCAACCCGTTTGGATTATCCAAAAGTTGATACGAAAGATTGTATGTTTCAGCTAGGCAGCTTGAAAAAAGAAAAACAACCAACGAAAAGGTTACCGTTAACACTGTTACCCTTGACAGCTTCGAACTCAAAGTTTTCCCTCAAAAGTGTTGTTCCTATGCCGATTTATGGTTCTTATGAACCTCAAATCAATAGTTAAAATTTGAAATGGTTGCTAGGACACCCGGATTTCCAATCATCTATCAGTGTCTAGCCTGCCCCTCATCGCAACCACAATTTTGTACTCTTCTCTCCCTAATAAAGCTAAAATGATTAAGATAAACAGGTTATATCTGTCTCACTTTTCCGTTTGGTGGTAATTACCGCTTCAAACAGAGTTAGGTTTTTTCTTTAAAACTCTGATTTTTCCCCCGTTTTTCTGCACCAATTCTGAAAGTTGAATTATGGCTTTTCCAAGGCGGTTTTTCGCGGTTTTCGAGTTTTTAGCCGTTGTTGAAAAGTGAACTTCAATGTGTGGTTTTCTCTCCTCACCTTTCGGGTGAGACTTTATGTAAACATATGGATTGTCATGCATGACTCTGTCTATTAAAGGAGCCAAAGTTGACTCCATGATGCCGTCTGCGTGTATGCTTGTTTCAAAAAACATCACCTTGCCAGCCTTCTTTAACAAAGGCACAACAGATTCCTCAAAGATTGCCTCCATTTCCCGAGGGACACCTGGCAAAGCTATCAGAGATGTACCCTCGACATCCAACTTTACACCTGGAGCTGTACCAACGGGATTAGGCAGAGGTTCTGCTCCTTTGGGAAGCGTAGCCATCTTGACTCTGGGCGGAGTCAGTTCCACTTTCTCGATTTTTCCCTCTTTGAAGTATGTGTCATACTTTTCCTTGACCATTTCCAAGGCTTTCTCGTCCACCTCGAGTTTACGGTTTAGAGCTTTCGCTATTCCTTGCAAGGTTTTGTCGTCAAAGGTTGGACCTAACCCGCCGGTTGTTATTATGAACTTTGGCTTTCGTCTCAAAGCTTCTTGTATAACAGTAGCTATTTTGTCAACTTCGTCGCCTACAACCGTTATCCTCTCAACCGCTATTCCAAGCGTGGTGGCGCGCTTCGCCAACCACTGAGCGTTTGTGTTTAAAGTTTTGCCTATCAACAGTTCATTGCCTACGCAGATTATTTCCATTATCGGCTGGTTCATTCCCTATTTCTCCCTTTTAATCAAATGTTACAATACAATAGATAAAGCTGTCTTGCCCCTTTTATGCGGTTTGCTAACTCACGTTTAAAACACTATGCTTTAACGGGTTTTACTTTTTCTTGCTAAGCCACCATTTAAGATATTCCTTTCTCCGCTTCTGTCTTTCATCCTCTTCGGTGTCTACGGCTGGTCTAAGCTTAGCCCTCAGCTCCATCAGCTCCTGCTGTGTCAGTGAAAGCCCGCAGCTTTTACACACATAGCGTTTAAGCGAGGAAACGTATACCATTTCACCGCCACATTCCGGGCAATACGGCATTATTGTTCCCTTTTCCGTTATCAATGAAAACTTCCTCTAGGAAATAGCTTTCGCTTGCCCCTTCACGCTTTATGTTATAAAATTCGTTAAATTAACTTCCTTTGCCAGTTGAACAGCTCTTTTCATCTCATCCTTTGTCAATCTTCTCCTCAGTTCTGGAATTTCGTACGCCCGCCACTCCGGTCTGTACTGAAACATAATGTTGACTCTCGTTTCTACGCCTAGGTTTTTCGCTATCCATTCCACTATGGGTTTCACGCAGCACTCTAGATGATTGGGCAAAACCAGTATGCGAATTATGAGTTCACCGTATCTCCTCGCCTCCAGATGGTTTCGTGTGCAAGCCTCCCAATAGTTCGGCGCGTCGGAGATTCTCTCCGCGCAATCGTCTGGTCCATACTTGAAATCTAACAAGTAGACATCAACGAATCCAGCTAAAAGCCGCGCTGTTTCTGGACTGTAATAACTGTTAGAGTTCCAGACAACCGGAACGTTTACGTTAACATACTTGAACGTTTCAAGCCACTGTTCAAGCCAAGGTGTTGGCTCTCCACCTACAAGATTAACGTTTCTACAGCCGCTTCTACGCAAACGTTCAACCTCTCTTGCCAACTGTTCAGTCGTGTATGTTTCTCCCTTCTCAAACCACTGAGATATCGTCCAGTTCTGGCAGTGTTTACAACGCATCGTGCAGCCCATGGTGAAGATTGTTCCAGAAGGCACAAGTTCCGGTTCTTCGCCCATGTGTTCAAAGATGCTTGAAACCATTATTTTTGCGCCGCATCTGCAATATCCGGTTTGGTTTTCCGTTCTATTGACACCACATCTTCTTATGCAGAAATGACAATTGGTGAGAATTCTTTTTGCGATTTCAATTTTCAGATCTAAATATGACTTTTCAGGAGTCTCTACATCCTCTAAGTTTTTCAGTTTTGCGTCGACTTCTCTTTCAACCTTGTAAAATTCCTCTGTGAGCTTCTCATGTTTTCTCCATAGCTCTTCGATGGAGTCTTCATTGCTGAACTCAGCTGGAATTTTTTTCGCTATTACGAACTTTGCTGGCTTCTCATTTTCCATAACAGCGAAGTATCTAGCTAAGCTTCTTCTAGCCTTCTTGTTACTCAGCACAGCCGCAGCGTCTGGACGGAGAATTCTCCACA